>JAJFMO010000003.1 GCA_020697475.1 Paenibacillaceae bacterium
GGAAAGGAACTTGGCTGAGTTGTTTAATCTTCTGGATCGGGCCTGAATAGCTTTAATGGTATTGGTGTCCGGCAGCTCCTTATTTGCTTTCGCCCGTTCATCTCAAGTACAATAGGGCTTATACGTAAAGACAGGGGAGTGAACCGTTATGATGGAAGACAATCAGCCGGGAATGGTGCGAATATCCGATGATGTCGTCGCTACGATCGCCGGACTCACTGCAATGGAAACCAAGGGAGTCGCTGCGATGTCGGGCGGAATATCTGAAGGATTAGCCAGAAAGTTAAGCGGCCGCAACGTGCAGAAAGGCGTATCTGTGGAGGTCGGCCAGCAGGAAGCGGCGATCGATCTGCGCATCATCGTTCATTATGGCTCGAAGATTCAGGAAGTCGGACGGGTGCTTCAGGAGAATGTCCGCTCTGCGGTGGAGGATATGACAGGGCTGAAAGTGGTCGAAGTGAACGTGAAGATCGAAGGGGTGGCGTTCAAGGAAGAAGAGCAAGAAGACGCCGCGTCGCATCGAGTGAAATAATACAAATGATGGAATAGGAAAAGAGAAACCGACGAATGAGTCAGCTTCTCTTTTTTTCTTTGCTTTCAAGGTTGTTCTCGCGGGAGATTCCGAGGAGAATGCCGATGCTGACCAATGTGACGAGCATGGAGGAACCGCCGTAACTGATTAGCGGCAGCGTCACCCCGGTCAGCGGGATCGCCCCGGACACGCCGCCGATGTTGATCACAGCTTGCACGCTGATCATGCCCATTATACCGACGCCGACCAGCGTCCCGAACGTATCGGAACATCTCAAAGCGATAATTACTCCCCGCCAGATCAAGAATAAATAAGCAAGGACAAACAAAGCGCTGCCGAAGAAACCGAGCTCTTCTGCGATGATCGCGAAGATGAAGTCGTTATGGGCTTCCGGCAAATAATGCAGCTTCTGAATGCTCTTGCCGAAGCCGGCGCCCCAGAAGCCCCCATGGCCGAAGGCGTATAACGATTGAATGAGATGGTAACCGCTCCCGGTAGGGTCGCTCCACGGATTCATATAAGAGGTAAATCTCTCAAGGCGATAACTGTCAAAATCCGGGTGTTTGAGTAGAAACAACCCGATAGCGAACACCGCCAAACAGACCGCAACGGCGCCAAGGCCAAAAAGGTGCTTCAAGTTGGCGCCGCCGACCGTAATAACAATTATAGCCCCGAACAAAAGAATAGCGCACGATCCCAAATCGGGTTGAAGCATAATAATGGCCGCCATAAACCCGATGACCAGCAAGGCGGGCAGAAGCCCTTTCTGGAAATCTCGAAACTTCTCTTTCTTCTTGCTTATGATGGAAGACAAATAGAGAATAACGGCCAGTTTGGCAAGCTCGGTCGGCTGAAAGACGAACGGGCCGAAAGAAAACCAGCTACGCACCCCGTTAGGGCCTGTCCCGACCATCGCCACCGCAAACAATAGTGCGAACGATATGAGCAGAAGTGGGAAAACCCACTTCTTGAGCGTATTGTAATGTACGTTCATGCAAAACAGCATACCTGCTGCTCCCAACAAGATCGCTATCGCCTGGCGCTTGGCATAATGCCACGGATCCCCGTAAGAATAGGCGGAAGTCATCGAGCTTGCGCTGAATACCATCGCCAGTCCGAAGCAGACTAATATAAAGGTGGTCAGCAGCAGCATAAAGTCCGGCGTGCCTCTTTGGGGAAGATTCATCTCGATCCTCTTAATGGGTAATCTGTTGTTTCAACGCCTTCAGCTTCTGGCCGGCATCGCGGACGAACGATTCGGGAATTGGCGCCTCATAATCCAAACCGTGCGGGAAAGTGACTTTGCCCATATACGTATCCTCGACAGACAATATGGCATAAGGTGATTCTAGCTTGCCGCTCTCCACTCTCACATTGACGCGCAGATAGTATTCACTGTTGCTCGATCTATCTTCATATTTCAAATCGTAAGTGGCTCGTGTATATTCCCATTGCCAACGCACGAAGCCCAGGGACGCGGCCGCATCCTCAAAATTGGCAAAATCGCTTTTCGTTCCTTTGAGTCCTTGCGCATCGATAATCACGAAGAACGCCTCCTGTTATTTTGGTCTTCATTCATGATAGTATGTTTCTTAAGGTTGCGCAAGTCACTGACAAGGGGATACTTGTGGCAAAACAACGAAACAAATGGTACGGAGGGATGGCATGATCGAGCTGGATCGGCGTTTGGAACAATTGTTTCCCGAGATGGTCCGTTGGCGCCGCCATTTGCACCAACACCCGGAGATTTCATTTCAAGAGGAGAAAACGTCGGCTTTTGTGGCGAGTCTATTGCGAGAGTGGGGCATTGAGGTAAGAGAGCGAGTCGGCGGGTACGGTGTGGTGGCTACGATTCGCGGCACGTTGGGAACTTCCGGCGCCGCAGGCACCGGAGTCGATGGTGCTGGTGGCTCGATCGGCGCGACCGTAGCGCTTCGGGCGGATATGGACGCTCTGCCGATTCAAGATGAGAAGGATTGCGAGTACCGCTCGCAAGTGCCCCAGGCGATGCACGCCTGCGGACACGATGCACATACGTCCACCTTGCTGGCGGTATGCAAGGCGTTGCAAGAGCGGCGCAGCGAGCTGAAAGGCACGATCGTCGCCTTATTCCAGCCGGCGGAGGAATTAACTCCCGGCGGAGCGTTGCCGATGATCGGTGAAGGGGCGCTCGATGGCGTAGACGCGATCTTCGGGGTACACTTGTGGACCCCGCTTCCCGTCGGCGTAGCCGCTTCGCAGCCCGGGCCGATGATGGCGGCGGCTGACGAATTCACCATCGAGATTTCCGGCAAAGGGGGACACGGCGGTTTGCCGCACGAGACGATCGACAGCATCGTCGTGGCGGCTCATCTGATCGTCAACCTGCAAACGATTGTCAGCCGCAACATTAACCCCGCCGACCCGGCGGTCATCTCTATCGGCTCGATCCATGGCGGCAGCAGCTTCAATGCGATCGCCGGCAAAACCGCGATCAACGGCACGGTGCGCAGCTTCGACGAACAAGTTCGCCGGACGCTTCAGGAGCGGATCAAGGAGGTTACCGACCAAACTTGCACGATGTTCGGAGCGACAAACCGGTTCGACTACAAGCTCGGTTATCCTCCGTTAGCTAACGATCCGGAAGAGACGGAGCGGTTTTTCCGCGTCGCCCGCGAATTATTCGGCGAGGACAATGTAAGAGCGTGTCCGCCGATCATGGCGGCGGAAGATTTCGCCTATTATTTGCAACGCAAACCAGGCTGTTTCATGATGGTCGGGGCGGGCAACCCGGAGACTTCGGCGACGCATCCACATCATCATCCTTTATTTGATATTGATGAGCGGGCGATGGTCAATTCCTCGAAACTGCTGGCCAGGATGGCGCTCGATTATTTGCGGCAACCTTAAGCGTTTCAGTGTATTGTGCATAGCTTCCCGCCCGTTGGGTTATTCTAAGCTCGTTGGACTTTAACGATACCCAAGAGCTAAGGAGTGATCTTCCAATATGGCAAAAATTAAAGAAATCATGACGAAGGAATGTGTTACGGCAACGCAAACGGACACCATTTTCGATACGGCTAAAAAAATGAAAGATCACGACATCGGATTTATCCCGGTTGTTGACGGAAAGAAGTTGGTTGGGGTTGTGACCGACCGGGATTTGGTCATTCGCGGCTATGCTGAGCAGAAGGACGGTCAGACCCAGATCAGGGACGTCTGCAGTAAGGAAACGACTTCGGTCGGCTTGGACATGGATGTTGAAGATGCGGCCAAGTTGATGGCCAGACAGCAAATCCGCCGGCTGCTTGTCGTCGACAACGGAGAATTAGCGGGCGTCGTGGCGATCGGCGACTTGGCTGTCAACGAACTGCATGACGAGAAGGCAGGCAAAGCGTTGAGCGAAATTTCCGAGAGCGACAAGACGGTTGCCCGAGTGTAAAATGTTTTGACGCTAAGACCCTGCCGCTTTTACGCGGATAGGGTCTTTTAACCATTTTAGGATTTTGAGACTCCCGCGAAGTACCTGACTCAGCTTCGAAGCATGGCTACCTTTGTGGGGTAAGTGGAGGGGAATCAGTAATGAATTACGATCCGGAACAACCGCTGATGGTTCAGAACGACTTTACCGTTTGGCTCGAAAGCCGGCACCGCGATTATGCACAAGTTAGCCAAACACTGGCCCGATTCGCCGAATTGCTGAAAAATCCGGATCCCATACATACGTATCGCATTACCCCGATGACGGTATGGAACGCAATGGAGCGGATGGACGCCAAAGAAATCGTCGGATTTTTGCGGCGCTGCAGCAAGTTCGAACCCCCGGATCGCGTCTTGCGGCAAATTATGACTTGGGCCGAGCGATACGGCTTGCTCAAGCTGGAGCAACGGGACGATCATTTGTTGCTTGGCTGCACGGATAAGGAGACGCTGATGAAGCTGGCGGCCGACAACCGGTTGAAAAAGTGCTGGAAGAACGGCAAGCTGCTGGCTAGCGGAGCCATGGCCGTAAAGCCGGAATGCCGCGGCCTGTTAAAGCAAGAGCTGATCAAGATCGGCTATCCGGTGGAGGATTTGGCCGGCTATTCCCAAGGGGAATCGCTTGTTTTGCAGCTGGCGGATCGGACACAGGCGAAGGGCGATGGCAAGCCGTTTGCGCTGCGCGACTATCAGGAGCAGGCGATTGAAGCGTTCTATCGGCAGGGAACGGCGGGCGGCGGGAACGGGGTCGTTGTGCTGCCGTGCGGTTCGGGGAAGACGATCGTTGGGATCGCGGCGATAGCCAAGCTTCAATGTGCGACGTTAATTTTGACGACGAATGGGACATCGGTTCAGCAATGGAAGCGTGAAATTCTTGATAAAACCGATTTGACCGAAGATCAGGTCGGGGAATACTCGGGGACTGTCAAGCAAGTATGTCCCGTGACGATCGCTACCTACCAGATTTTGACTTATCGCCGCAGCAAACAAGATCCATTCAAGCACATGGCCCTATTTAACGAACGGGACTGGGGACTGATTATCTATGACGAGGTGCATTTGCTTCCGGCGCCTGTTTTTCGCGTGACGGCGAACATCCAGGCCACCCGAAGGCTTGGGCTAACGGCGACATTGATTCGCGAGGACGGCCAGGAAACGGAAGTGTTCTCATTGATCGGGCCCAAACGGTACGATGCAGCTTGGCGGGAGCTGGAGTCCGAAGGGTGGATCGCCAAGGTGGAGTGCGCGGAGATTCGCGTTCCGCTACCGGCTGCCTGGCGGGAACGCTACCGTCACGCGGAGGCACGGCAGCAGTTTCGCATCGCCTGCGAGAACCCTGCTAAGCTCGAGCAAATTCGCTCGTTATTGCGCAAGCACGAGAACGAGCCGACGTTGATCATCGGCCAATATATCAAGCAGCTGAGATTGATTGCGGAGGCGATTGGCGCCCCGATCGTTTGCGGCGAAACGCCGCACGAACAACGCGAGACGCTGTACGAGCAATTCCGCAACGGGCAGTTGGGTTCCTTGGTCGTCTCCAAGGTGGCCAATTTTGCTGTCGACTTGCCCGACGCCCGAGTGGCGATCCAGGTGTCCGGCAGTTACGGTTCGCGCCAGGAGGAAGCGCAGCGGCTGGGGCGGGTCGTGCGGCCGAAAAAAAACGCCAATCAAGCGTGGTATTACGCGTTGGTCAGCGCGAATACGAAAGAAGAGGAGTTCGCGATGAATCGGCAATTGTTTCTGGTCGAGCAAGGGTATCGTTATCGGATTGAGGAGATCGGGGAAGAAGAAGGCGTCGCGGAACAGGATGGAGTGCCGGTATGAGGCTGAAGGATTATTTGGCGAGGCTGGAGGAGCCGCAAATCACACAGCTTAGGCGGAACGTGGCGACTATGGGCGATTGCGGCGAGGGCCGGGAGATGGCTGAAGCGTTGATGTCGAGCGGAACGCTGCAAGCGCTGGTCGATTCAATGTCGCAGTGGGAACGCGAAACGTGGAAGTTGATCGTTCGGCGAGTCGGAGCGGTTCCCTTTACGCTTGCTGCGCTCGGCAAGTTTGCTTACGGCCGATTCACCGGCGCCCAGCTCATGGTATCGGCGATTCGCCTATGCCGCAAAGGGTTGCTTGCGCAATTGCGCAACAAGCGCGGCGACACGCTATATGCGATGCCCGCCGATCTGTTCGAAATTTGCAGCGGGATGGTGCGCACCCCGTTCATACCGGCGACAACCGAAATCGACGATGAAGTTGTAGTCACCCGCAGCGCCAGCGTCGATTTGGCGAGGCAATTGTTTTGCTTACTTGTCTATCTTCGATTGAATCCGTTGAAATTGACGCGCAGCGGCGAGGTGCCGAAACGTGTTGCCGTTCAAATCGCCTCGATGTTGGACGGTCTGTGCGAAGATGCGGATTTGCGAATGAAACAATTAATTGACTTGGGGTGCGCTATGCAATTGTTGCGCCGTGAAGCCGATCTGTTGGAAATCGACGCGCGCCGCACCGAAGCATGGATCCGCTTGTCGGAGGACGCTCGGAATCTGATGCTATACGAATATTGGATGAGCGGTCTAACGTCGGAAAGCGTCGCCAATACGCATGCCATGCTGGCAATGCAACGAGTCACGGTTTGGCAATGGTTCCCGCTCGCTCAATTGATTCAATCCCTCGCCGAGGATGATATAATAGAAGACGAGCAGACCGCTTTACTTGAATTGGTTGAGTGGATTAAGCCGTTGGCCGATTGCGGTTGGTTTGATTTGGGGGAATCCGGTAGCGGTGTCGTTTGCCGTTTGCGGATTTGCTTGCAGTGGAGTTCGGTGGAAATACCGGTTGGCGACGGCTTGAACGAACAAGATCGTAGAGTCATGCCGCAATGGGTTGTCCAACCTGATTTTGAAGTGTTGGTTCCGCCAGGCGTCCCATTCGCCGCTCTTTGGGAACTGGAAATGATGGCGGAACGCCGGCAATTGGATTCCGTCTGTGTATATAAATTAACGAAAGAAAGCGTTCAGCGGGCGGCCGTTGTCGGCCGGAACTCGAGTCGGTGCTTGGAATGGTTACGCCGCCACGCGCTTTACGAAATTCCCGAAAATGTTATACTAGGGATAAATCGCTGGTTTTCCGGCTTCGACGACATGCCGAACGCGGATGCCGGAGCAAAATCCGGCGAAGGGGAATCTCAGCGGGTCGACGGAGAGGAATCGTTCTTTTCATTCGATATTCCTAATAGGCCTTATTTGGACGGATACGAGGTCGTCGTCAAGCTGCCCGAGGAAGAGGAGTTGCTCCGTGAGTGGCGGGACGTCCCGCCGTTATGGCTGAAGCAAAGCCGTCCCTATCATCTGTCTGTGCGTAAACAAATTGTGCGCCAAGCGTTGGAGTGGCAAACTGCGGTGGAGCTCGGTCAAGAGAATGAGTGCATGACCGTTCAGCCACTGCACATAGACGAACGTTCAGGCGAGACATGCTTCGTCGGGCGCGTCGGTATGAAGGAAGAGACTATCATATTGGCCTCGTGGAACCGGATCCGGCTTTTGCTGCCCGGTGTCAACGAGTAATAAGCGTTTTGCCTGGAGGGAGGGGGAGAAGTATGAATGCCGTCATGACAACTGAATCACTGGACTTGTCGGATCTGTTGCTTCACGCCTATGATATCGGGGATTCGATTATTAGTTCCTCCGATGTGCAGGAATATTTGTATTGGAAGCAGGCGGCCGAGAACGATGAGCAGGTCATCTCTTTAAGCAAGCTGCTTGCCAAGAAGAAAGAGTTGTGGGACGAGTGCCAACGCTTCGGCCGATTTCATCCAGACTATCATGCGGCCAAAGAAGCCGCCGAGCATGTCCAACAACAAATGGATGAGCTTGAAGTCGTCCGCCGGTTCAAGCTGGCCGAGCAACGGCTCGACGAACTGTTGTACACCGTCTCCGAAACGATCGCCTATTCCGTCTCAGAGACGATCAAGGTGCCGAGCAATAATCCGTTGCCGAGCTCGGGATGCGGCGGCAACTGCAGTTCATGCGGGTGATCCGTCCGGACGATGAAGCGTGAAGTCAGGCTCGATCGATCCGACGATTTCGTTGCGCCAGTTGCGGACGGCTGGCCGGTGATACCGTTGCAGGCGCGTGAGTTCCTCCTGCGACAGCGCACCGGCTTGCCGCAACGCCTCTACGACTGCGGGATAGAGCGCCCGCAGAGCGCCGTCTTCAATTTTCAACGCGAGCCCGAACCGTTCACCGGGAATCGTCAAGGCAAATACGCCCTCGGCGCCCATCTTGCCAATGATTCGTCCGCCGGTCGCTTCGATCAACGCTGAGTCGAAGCGATCGGTTCCGGCGAGCAGGAACGGATGGGACCGCAAGGCGGCGACGATTCGCCGGCAGGCGTCGGCGCGCTCCGCAGGAAATCGTTCGTCGGGCGTCCCCAAGAGCGCGTAAGCGGAGGCCAGCCGGGCAAGCGGAAGCCCGAATACCGGAACGCCGCATCCATCGACGCTCAGGATGATCCGTTCGCCGGCGATACCCGCCATCTGCGCCACCGTCTCGAGCATACGCTGCTGTACAGGATGCTCGTGCAGATGATAGTTTTGCGCTGGGACGCCGAGCGCTGCGGCCAAGGCGAGCATGCCGGCATGTTTGCCGGAGCAATTGTTGTGCAGGCTGGTCGGTTCGATCCCTTGCGCCTGCAGTTTATTGGCGGTTTCCTTATGGGTAGGCGGATGCGGGCCGCACATTAATTGTCCGGTTGTACCGCCGATTTTGCTCAAAATCGACCCCACCTGTGCCAGATGCCTTTCTTCTCCGTTGTGGGAAGAACAGATGACGGCGACTTCTTCGTCGCTGAGCTTGGGATTGTTAACCGCTTCAACGACGGAAATCGCTTGCAGCGGCTTGGCGCACGACCTAGCGTATGTTACATAATCCGGATCGCCGCATTGTAACAATATTCGACAATCGCTGTCGGTTGCGGCGATATACCCGCGATGTCGACATTCTTCGAGCTCGCCCCGGAATACGCGCACCAAAATTTCACACGTTTGCATAAATCAAGCCTCCGTCTAATCGAATAGAATGAAAGGAGAGTTTTCAAGTTGATCGAGCGTACTGGACTCATTGCATGGGTTTCCGATTTGAAAGCGGCAAGAAATTTGGATCGATACGGAACCGTGCATTACATGTCAAAAAAAATGCACTACGTCGTACTCTACGTTCATGCCTCCAAAGCGGAGGAGACGGTTCGTCAACTGCAGAAGCTGCCGTACGTCAAGAAGGTCGAGCGTTCGTACCGCAACGAAATCAAAACGGAATATAGTAGTAATATGCCGGATAAAACAAGATTTTACACACTTTGATCGACACTTTGGCGAAACACGCAAACCTGAAGGTATGTTTCCACATTCTTGAAAATATGAATAGAGTATGAGAAATCTTTAACTTAATTTTAATTGGAAATAGGTTTCCGTTCATGTAAAATAATATCATAAACGTATGTCTAGTCTTGAAGTCCTAAGTCGCGTAGGAGGGGGGAGCTAACATGAGAGATAAAATCATGGACCGATGGAGCACATACGAACCCTTCTATGTCTTGTTAGGCGATAAGAAAATTGCAGATATCATTATAACGAATCATGCGCGTTCCCGTTGGGTTGATCGCGTGGAGTCGGAGAAGACGGGATTTGAAGATATTTGTTCCTTCCTGTGGGAAAATTTGAAGGAGAACAAGATCAAATCCTATTATCGCAACGAACAAGACGTGTATTTGATCGACGAAGATTTGGTGATGGTCGCCGAATTTTCGCAAATGGACAAAGAAACTGATATCGCAGGAAATCCGTTGCATAAGATGATTATCGTGACGTTCCTCGGCAGAATGAGCGAAACGATTGAGTTGCGGGATTTGAAATCGTATTATTCCTGGTTAAGGCATTCGCGCAGGATGACATTGATCAAGAACAGCCGCAAGCGCAAATAAACATCTCAGAAATCGCAGACAAACTATTCATTCGGCGCGGGACTGATCCCGCGTTTTTTATTTTTGCACCGAATTTGATACACTGGAATTAATTGCTTGTGAAGGGAGCAGGGACTCATTGAACAACGGCCAAGCGGATTTGCATACGCACAGCCTGGCTTCGGACGGAACCCAGGCCGCTTCCGACAACGTTCGACAAGCCCGTGATTTGGGGCTGGCTGCTATCGCAATAACCGACCACGACACAATGGCCGGATTGGCGGAAGCGTTGGAGGAAGGCGATCGGCTGAAGATGGAAGTCGTTCCCGGAGTGGAAATCAGCACGGTAGCCGATAATCAAGATATTCACGTTCTTGGATATTATGTCGGATTTCACTTGCCGTCGTTCCAATCCCGGCTTCAGAGCCTTCGGGATACCCGAGGTCGACGCAACGACATGATCATCGATAAACTTAAGGAACTTGGGATGGGCATCACAATGCAAGAAGTGGTAGATCGGTTGGAGCGGCCGCTCAGAGTCGGAGAGACGGTCGGTCGCCCGCATATTGCCTCGCTGCTTCTCGCCAAAGGATACGTCGGTTCGATCAAGGAAGCGTTCGATCGTTTTTTGGGATCGGGCGGCGCGGCTTATGTGAATCCCCCAAGGATCACACCGCAACAGGCGATTGAATGGATTCGCGAATCGGGAGGTTGCGCCGTGCTGGCGCACCCAGGGTTGTACGGCAATGACAATCTCGTGACGGATCTGATCGCGCACGGGCTTGACGGAATTGAAGCGTATCATTCCGACCATACTTTGGAGCAGGAGAAAGTTTACGTCGATCTGGCTGTCAAGCATCGGCTGATTGTGACGGGCGGCTCCGACTTTCACGGCGAACGAGGCGGGGCGGAATACCACGGCCCGATCGGCAATCGAACGGTGGGGTACGCTTCTGTTCGGCAACTTCAACAATTATCCGCAGAGAGGAAAATCAATTCATGAAAATTCGCAAAGCGATCATCCCCGCGGCGGGACTCGGCACACGCTTCTTGCCCGCGACCAAGGCGCAGCCGAAGGAGATGTTGCCGATCGTCGACAAGCCGGCGATCCAGTTCATCGTCGAGGAAGCGGTGAAAGCCGGGATTGAAGATATAATTATCGTCACGGGACGCAACAAGCGGGCGATCGAGGATCATTTCGATAAATCGATGGAGTTGGAGGCGGTGTTGCAGGAGAAGGGTAACACCGAACTGCTGGACATCGTTCGCAATATTTCCAACTTGGCAGACGTTCATTACATTCGCCAGAAGCAACCTCTCGGCCTCGGCCATGCGGTGCTGTGCGCCCGCAAATTTATCGGCGACGAGCCGTTCGCCGTACTGCTCGGCGACGACATCATCGAGGCGACGCCGCCGTGCTTGAAGCAGATGATGGACGTCTATGAAACCGAAGAAACATCAATTGTTGCCGTGCAGCGAGTGCCGTTGGAAGAAACGGACAAATACGGCATCGTTTCCTATAAGGCTCAGAACGGCCGTTGCCTGTCCGTCGACGATTTGATCGAAAAACCGCCGATCGGGCAAGCCCCGTCGGATGTGGCGGTTATCGGCAGGTATATTTTGGAGCCGGACGTCTTCCGTTTGCTGGAACAATGCCAACCGGGAAGATCGGGGGAAATCCAACTGACGGACGCCCTCAGGGTGTTGAACAAAGGCAAACCGATGCTGGCTTACTTGTTCGAAGGCAAGCGGTACGACGTCGGGGACAAATTCGGCTATATCGAGGCGACGATTGAATCCGCGCTGCGGCGCGAAGATTTGCGGCCGCAGCTGGAAGCTTATTTGCGCGAACTGATCAAGACAATTTGAATTGCGACGCAAATTATCATTTGATTTGCAACGGCATCTGATCGATCAGCGCCTGGCTTGGGGTGACGAATACCGTCTTCTGATGATCATAGATGACGAACCCCGGCTTGGCGCCGTTTGGCTTGCGGACATGGCGAATCAGCGTGTAATCGACCGGCACCAGGCTCGATTCCCGCGCTTGGCTGAACCAGGCGGCCAATTGGGCCGCTTGCTCCAGCGTCGTCTCCCCGAACGTCTGGCTGCGAATGACGACATGGGAACCGGGAATATCTTTCGTATGCAGCCACGTGTCGCCCGAGTGAGCAAGCCGGTTCGTTAAATATTCGTTCTGCGTGTTGTTTTTGCCGACGTAGATCGCGATGCCCTCTGCAGAAGTATAGCAAGCCAATTGCGGTGCTGAGCCCGCCTTCTTCTTGAGCTTGCGGACTTTCTTATGGCGATCGCGTATATAGCCCTGCTCCGCCAGTTCCTCGCGGATTTCGTCCACATCTCCAGGACCGGCCGTCTGAATTTGCTGCAGCAAGTTGTCCAGGTAAATGATTTCTTCTTTCGCTCCATCTATCTGCCCGGCAACGGCGATCAAGCTGTTCTTGCTCTTGACGTATTTGCGGAAATACCGCTGTGCGTTCTCCGATGGCGTCAGCTCCGGATCGAGCGCGACCGTGATCGATCCCCCCGCCTCGTCGTAATAGTTTGTCAGCTTCGCCTCTTTGTCGCCCTTCTTCAGCTCATGCATCGATGCAGTGATTAATTCTCCGACGATTCGGAACCGGTCTGCATCTTTGGCCTCCTCGACTGTTTCTTTTAATTTTTCCAGCTTCTTTACATTTTTCGCCTTCTCGTTCTGAATGAACCGCAACAAGTCGCCGACGCGCTGCTTCATGCGGTCTCGCTCGGCCTTATCCCCGAAGAACAGCTCCAAACATACACTGACATCCGTGCATGGAACGACTTCTCCCTGAAGGTAGGTAAGCCGGATCACGGAAAAATAACTTTTGCTTGACGTGTGAACAATGTTCGGCAAATACCTGTTGGCTTCAATGTCCCTCATAACTGCCGTAAAAGCGCCTCCAAGCGATTGCCTCTGTTCATCCGTCAGCTCGTCTGCTTTGGCGTTGCCGGATACTCCTCCGCGATGCGCAATCTCCATAGCGGCCAGTGGGCTAAGCCCGCTGAACCGCTCGACAAGCCATTGAGTCACGGTTAGCTCCGACGGATCCCAAAGCGCGGGCCATTGTTCCGCACGGATGTGCAGCGGATTGAGCTTGTTCTGCACCGGCGGGGGTGTATAACGGCTGCCAGGCATGACGATGCGGTAGCTGCTGATCGCCGGCGTGACGTGATGAATGCCATCGATGATCGTCTCTGTGGCTGGATCAAGCAGAATAATGTTGCTGTGCCGCCCCATCAGTTCCACCAGAATCGTTTTGACCCGGACGTCGCCCAGTTCGTCCCTATTTTTCACGTGAATGCGGATAATTCGTTCCATCCCGATCTGCTCGATTCCCTCGATCGTTCCCCCCTCGAAATGCTTGCGCAGCAGCATACAGAACATCGGCGCCTGCGCCGGATTCGGATAAGTCCGTTCCGTCCAGTGCAGACGAGGGTACGTCGGGTTGGCGGAGAGAAGCAACTTCTTGTTGTTGCCTTGTGCGCGCATATGGAACACAATATCGTCTTCGCTAGGCTGATATATTTTTCCGATTCGCCCTCCGAGACAACTCTGCAACTCATGCACGATCGCCCGAATGACCAATCCGTCCAATGACATGTTCTTTTTCCTCCAGATGAAAATAAAAATGCAACTCTTCCCCCTAGTTTGCCTGAAATTTACGGCAGGCGCAACCAAGCGAAGTTTTCTGGGGACGTTTTCCTCAAGACATGTTGTGTGTGGGATATTTTGTCCGGCGCCTGAATACATTTCTTGAGAAAGGACAAGACAGCTTGCCTGGATATTTTGAGAGGGGAGACTTGGATGAGTCTGAAAAAGTGGTATCAGATGACGGCGGACGAAGCGGCGGCTGAGCTGGGTGTGCCGTCCATACAGGGATTGACGGATCAGGAAGCGAAACAGAGCCTGCAACAGCACGGGTTGAACGAGTTGTCGGAAGGCGCGCGAATCCCCCCAATCACGCTGTTTTTAAATCAATTCAAGGACTTCATGGTGCTTGTACTGATGGGAGCGACGCTCGTCTCCGGCCTGTTGGGCGAGTATTTGGACGCCGTGACGATTATCGCGATCATCGTGATGAACGGAGTGCTTGGCTTCATTCAGGAGTTTCGGGCGGAGCGGTCGCTGCGTGCCCTGAAGGAGCTGACCGCGCCTTATGCGAAGGTGATTCGCGACGGCAAACAGATTCAAATCCCCGCACGGGAACTCGTGCCTGGGGACGTAGTAGAACTGGCCAGCGGAGACCGAATTCCGTCGGATTTGCGGTTCATTGAGACAAATGGAGTCTACATTGAAGAATCGGCATTGACCGGGGAGTCGGTGCCGGTGAGCAAGCATACGCAACCGATCGCCGAGGAAGACGTGCCGCTCGGGGATCAGCGCAACCTCGGGTTTATGGGAACGATGTTGACGCGCGGCACCGGACGAGGGATCGTCGTCCGTACGGGAATGGACACCGAGATGGGCAAAATTGCCGATTTGATCCAAAATACCGAGGTGATGCAAACCCCGCTGCAACACCGGCTGGAGCAGTTGGGCAAGCTCCTGATTGCGATCGCGATCGGCTTGACGGTGATGGTCGTCGTCGCCGGCATTTTCCACGGCCATCCGCCTTACGTGATGTTTCTGGCAGGCGTCAGCCTCGCGGTCGCGGCGATACCCGAAGGGCTGCCGGCTATCGTCACGATCGCGCTGGCGATGGGCGTACAGCGGATGATCAAGCGCCGGGCGATCGTGCGCAAGCTCCCGTCTGTGGAGACTCTCGGCTGTGCCTCGGTCATTTGCTCCGACAAGACGGGGACGCTGACGCAAAATAAAATGACGGTAACGAAGCTTTGGCTGGGCGGACATGAATGTGACGTTTCCGGAGACGGATACGCGCCTTATGGGGAAATTACCAGTCAAGGAAGCATGATCGACCCGCGCAAATTTCCGATGCTGAAAAGGCTGCTGCAGCTTATCGTGCTTTGCAACAATGCCAGCTTGACGGAGGAATTTCCCACATTAAAGCGTAAGAAATCAAAAGAGAAAGTACAATCGACCTGGCAGATCAAAGGGGATCCGACGGAAGGCGCGCTGATCGTGCTGGGCGCCAAAGCCGGGACAACGCACAAATCGCTCGAAGGGTTGTATAAACGGATCGTCGAATATCCGTTCGACTCCGAGCGCAAGAAGATGTCCGTCGTCGTCGAGCATCAAGGAGGCAGACTCGTCTGCGTCAAGGGCGCGCCGGACGTGCTCGTACAAAATTGCCATTACATCTTGTGGGATGATAAAGTGATTCCGTTCACCTCGACATTGAAAGCCAAAGTGACGGCCGCCAACGAGGCAATGGCCCGCTCTGCGATGCGCGTGCTGGCTTGCGGCTTTCGCGAGCTGAAGGTGAACGAAACGTGTGAAACCGCCGATGAAGCGGAAGCAAATTTGATTTTTGTCGGCTTGACCGGGATGATCGACCCGCCGCGCAGAGAGGTGCGCGATGCGATTCTCGAATGCCGCCGTGCGGGCATCAAGACGGTGATGATTACCGGCGACCATCAGACGACCGCGGAAGCGACCGCCCGCGCATTGGGCATGCTGCCGCAAGGCGGCTTGGTGATCAACGGACATCAACTGTCAACGTTGACCGACGAGCAGTTGGACGCCAAAGTCGACGATATTTACGCTTACGCCCGCGTCTCGCCCGAGCATAAGCTAAGAATCGTCAAATCGCTGCAACGACGCGGGCATATCGTGGCGATGACGGGTGATGGGGTGAACGATGCGCCGGCGATCAAAGCGGCGGATATCGGGATCGCCATGGGCATCACCGGCACGGACGTTTCCAAGGAAGCTTCAAGCCTTATCTTGAGCGACGATAATTTTTCCACGATTGTGGCGGCGATTGAAGAAGGTCGGGGCATCTATGAAAATATCCGCAAATTCATCCGCTATTTGCTGGCATCGAACGTCGGCGAAATATTGACGATGTTCCTGGCGATGATGGTTGGGCTGCCACTTCCGCTTACGCCGATCCAGATTCTCTGGGTCAACCTGGTGACGGACGGCTTGCCGGCGATGGCGCTCGGCGTTGACCAGGCGGAGAAAGATTTGATGCAATCGAAGCCTCGTCCGGCCAAAGAAAACATTTTCGCCCGGCGTCTCGGTTGGAAAATCATCAGCCGCGGCATACTGATCGGCTTATGCACGCTCGGGGCGTTCTGGCTGACGCTGATCCAGCAGGATGGAGGCGCGTCGGGTCTGGTCAAGGCGCAATCCGTCGCCTTTGCCACCCTGGTCATGGCGCAGCTCATACACGTGTTCGATTGCCGCAGCTCGCGCTCAATCTTTCATCGCAACCCGCTGCAAAACAAATATTTGGTGCTTGCCGTCGTGTCTTCTCTGGCGCTGATGCTGGCCGTAATGTATATTCCGGAGCTGCAGCCGGTGTTCAAGACGATGCCGCTCGATTGGCGGGAATGGCTGCTCGTACTCGTTGCCGCAGGCATTCCAACTTTCTTGATGGGTTTTGGCAGCATCATTCAGAAGCCGAGGAAACCGCGCAACCGGGTGGTCGGCTATCAGTCGAAGCCTGTGGCCAGGTAATTTTGTATCGATGAAGCGCGTTAAATACAATAAAGGCAACCTGGAAATCGCATGATTTCGCATGATATCGCATGAAATCGAAATTGGCCCCATTTTCAAGCCCGCCCGTTTATGCTATGATTAAATATCTATATATTTTGCATGAATCATAGCGGGTGGGAGACAATCATGAAAGACGATTTGCGTGCTGTCCTGCGACAACGGGTCGTCATCGGCGACGGCGCAATGGGGACGTTTCTATATCAGATGGGATTCCCCGTCGGAATCTCGTACGAGGAATTGAACTTGCTTCAACCGAATGTGATTGCCGACGTGCACCGGCGCTATTATGAGGCCGGTGCCCGTTTCATTGAGACCAATACTTTCTCGGCCAATCGCGAGAAGCTGTCCAAGTTCGGCCTGGAAGGCGAAGTGGAAGCAATCAATAGAAGCGGCGTCGAGTTGGCGCGGGGGGCGGTCGGCAGCGATGCCTTCGTCATCGGAGCGATCGGTTCGATCCGCGCAGGCATGCGCAAAAACTTGCGGACTAAGCAGGTTGAGGCAGATTTGCGTCAGCAAATTTCCGCGTTGCTTGGGGCCGGCGTCGACGGATTGCTTCTGGAGACGTTTTACGATTTGGAGGAAATGATGCTGGCTGTGCAAATCGTTCGGGGCTTAAGCGATTTGCCGCTAATTTGCCAGTTCGCCATCGAGCCGGGCGGGAATACCCGCGACGGCGTCCCGCTGCAGCAAGCTTCTGAACGGTTGCGGCAAGCCGGAGCGGACGTGGTCGGATTCAACTGCCGCAGCGGCCCGAACGGTATCATGCGGCTGATGGAGAAGCTGACCGCGCCGGAAGATACGGTGTTCTCGGCGTTCCCGAACGCCGGGCTGCCGGATTACGTCGACGGCCGTTACTCGTATGCGGCGACCCCGGAATATTTCGCAGAGAGCGCCTTGAAGCTGGCCCGGATGGGAGCGCGGATAATCGGCGGCTGTTGCGGTACGACGCCCGATCATATCGCTGCGATCCGTTCGGCGCTTGAAGGGTTCGTGCCGGGCGGCGAACCTGCGCCGCAGACAGCGGGAGCCGACGGGCAATCCGGGCGCGCGACGGCGGCGTTGACGGTTGTCGGCGGCACCGACGCGGGTTCGCGTCGCGCGGGCTCGGCTCAAGCGGAGCCGACGATTGTCGACCTCGTGCGTCAACGGCATACGGTTATTATTGAGTGGGACCCGCCGCGCGACTTGGACATCACCAAGTTTATGGAAGGCGCCGCCGCCTTGAAGGAAGCGCGCATCGATGCTTTGACGATGGCGGACAACTCGGTGGCTATGACGCGGATGAGCAATATGCCGCTCGGGTCGATTGTCAAGGAGAAGCTGGGAATGCGTCCGCTTCTGCATATCGCTTGTCGGGACCGCAACCTAATCGGCACGCAATCGCACCTCATGGGGCTGCATGCGCTCGGCATTCGCCACGTGCTGGCAGTAACAGGGGATCCTGCGCGCTTCGGCGACCTGCCCGGCTCAAGCTCCGTCTACGACCTCACCTCGTTCGAGATGATTCGTATGATCAAGCAGTTGAACGAAGGCATCGCGTTCTCCGGCAAGCCTCTGAACCAGAAGGCCGATTTCGTTGTCGGCGGCGCGTTCAACCCGAACGTCAAATGGCTCGACAAAGCCGTGCAGCGGTTGGAACGGAAAGTCGACGCCGGTGTCGACTATATCATGACCCAGCCGGTGTACGATCCGGCGATGTTCAAGACGATTTACGAAGCAACCCGACATCTTGGCGTGCCTGTCTTTATCGGCATTATGCCGCTGATCAGCGAAGGCAATGCCGTGTTCCTGCACAACGAAGTGCCCGGCATCCAACTGCCCGACGAAGTGATGGCCCGGATGAAGGGCTTGCGCGGCGAGGAAGGGCGGGCGATGGGGAACGCCATTTCCAAAGAACTTCTTGACGAGGCAATGCGATATTTCCAGGGCATTTACATCATGACGCCGATGTCGTTCTATGCGATGAGCGTGGAATTGACCGATTACGTGCGCCGGCGGAGCGGGGCGGCCGATTTTTCTTGTACCCCTATGCAAAATGAATTAAAATAAAGGAATGGATGTGATCAGCTTGCTGCGAAGCATGACCGGATTCGGCCAAGCCCGTTGCTCGCTGTTCGGGCAACAGGTACAAATCGACATCCGTTCGGTCAACCACCGGTACGGCGAGATCGCGGTTCGGTTGCCCCGCGCATGGACGCATTACGAGGACTTGTTGAAGAAGACGATCAATCAATCCGTTCGCCGTGGAAAAGTGGATGTCACAATTGAGGTCACTGCGGGATCGGAGGCAAGCAAGGCGGCCAGGCTGGACTGGGCGCTGCTCGACGGCTATCGGGATGCGGTTCGCCAAATCGCCGATCGCTATGGATTGCCTGCAGAGGTTAGCGTTCAGGAGCTGTTGTCCGTTCCCGGCGCGGTCGCGTTCGTCGAGAAGGCGGAAGCGAACGAGCCGTTTGTCGGCGAAGGATTGAAGCAATGCGCCGAGCAGGCTGCGGCGCGCTTGGTGGAGATGCGGGAAGCCGAAGGCCTGCAACTGCAAGCCGACATCGGCTTGCGAATCGCCAGCGTGGAGGAACTCGTCGCCGAGATGATGGTGCAGGCTCCGCATGTTGCAGCGGAATATCGCAGCAAGCTGATGCAAAGGTTGGCCGACTTGCCGTCGGTCCGCGAGGCGGTGGACGAAACGAGGCTTGCGGCTGAAGTCGCCCTGTTCGCGGACAAGTGCAACATCGACGAAGAATTGGCTCGCTTGCGAAGCCACTTGCTGCAGTTGAACGGCATGCTGGAACAAGACGAGCCGGTCGGAAGGAAGATGGACTTTGTACTGCAGGAGATGAATCGCGAAGCGAATACGATCGGCTCCAAGTCGAATCAGGCTCGCCTCGCGGCTCTTGTGATCGACATGAAAGCGGAATTGGAAAAGTTGAGGGAACAAGCGCAAAACATTGAATGATTAATCGCTTTCGGGCGGATATTTCAGGAGGTCAATCGTGGTCATTAAATTAATTAATATCGGGTTTGGCAATATCGTATCGGCGAACCGGATCATCTCGATCGTAAGTCCCGAATCCGCCCCGATCAAACGGATTATCCAGGAAGCCAGAGATCGCCACATGTTGATCGATGCCACGTACGGCAGACGCACACGGGCGGTTATTATTACGGACAGCGACCACGTCATCCTGTCCGCCGTGCAGCCGGAGACGGTCGCGCATCGCCTGTCCAGCAAGGACGACGATCATGACGAGTGATCTTCGCCAACAGCCGGATCGCGGCCTGCTTATCGTGCTCTCCGGGCCTTCCGGGGTGGGCAAGGGGACGGTCTGCAAGGCGCTCAGGGAAGTCGACTATAATTTGGTCTACTCCGTCTCGGCGACGACGAGGGCACCAAGGGCGGGAGAAATCGACGGAGTCAATTATTTTTTTAAGACGAAGGAACAATTTATCGAGATGATTGAGCAGAACCAGCTGCTCGAATGGGCGGAATATGTCGGGAATTATTATGGTACGCCGAGAAGCTTCGTCGAGGAGACGCTGGCTGCGGGCCAAGACGTCATCCTGGAGATCGAGGTGCAAGGCGCGCTCAAAGTTCGCCAGAAATTCGCCGAAGCGGTGTTCATTTTCCTGATGCCGCCGTCGCTTGTCGAGTTGCAAAATCGCATCCAAACCCGGGGAACGGACTCTGCCGAGTCGATCGTTCGCCGCATGTCGACCGCTATTGAGGAACTGCGCATGATTGAGCAATACGACTATTGCGTGGTGAACGACCAGGTCGAAGCGGCGTGCGCGAGAATTCAGGCGATTTTGGTTGCCGAACATTGCCGGCGCGAACGGGTTTTACCGAAAATACATAACTGGATGGAAGAGGTGCATTGAATGTTATTTCCGTCAATCGATCAAATGCTGAGCAAGGTCGACAGCAAATATTCTTTAGTGGTGGCGGCGGCCAAACGGGCAAGAATGCTGCGCGACGGGGTATCGTCCGATATCAAGTCGCCGGTGTCGCACAAGTATGTCGGTATCGCGCTGGAAGAGATTGATAGGGGTTTGATCGAGTATCATCGGATTCCGTTGGACGAGCCGGAAGATGGGTATGGAGTAATTTAGGCAGGGGTTGCCGACACATCCGATTGATCATAGGTTGCCAAAACTTCAGCCCAATAGGGCTGATTTTGCAATATATGGGCAAACCTCGGCCTTGCGGCTGATTTTGCAATTTACGAGCAACCCTCGGCCCTGCGGCTGATTTTGATATCGTTTCGAGGCAGAAAAGGTCTAACGATTGTAGTCGAGGCTAATTGTGGCGTTTTCCCCTTCTAAATATTCTAACGGTTGTGAGCGACGTTATTTTACCGTTTGCGGCTAAAATAAGGCTCAGATCGCGCAATAACAGCTGTGGCAACCGTTAAAATCGAAAGTTGGGCCATTTTGCGGAGATAACGTTTATGGCGATCGTTAGAATCATGAGGTCCTTAATTCCAACGTATCTAGAACCGTCCGGTGAAGTCCAGGCGGTATTTTTTCTTAACCCCGCAAAGTACCTGAATCTGCTTCGAAGCAAAGGCTCCACTTTGTGGGGTTATCTTGAGAGGGTGAGACTATGCTTCATGGGAAAACGATTGTGCTCGGTGTCACAGGCGGCATCGCCGCGTATAAAGCCGCAGCTGTGTGCAGCCAATTAACGCAGCGAGGAGCGGAGGTGCACGTCATCATGACGGCGTCGGCCTGCAAATTTATTGCTCCGTTGACGTTTCAGACGCTGTCACGGCAGCCGGTCACGCTCGATACGTTCGAGGAACGCGACGCTTCCGTCGTGATGCACATCAACTTGGCCGACAAAGCTGATCTCGTGCTGGTCGCCCCGGCGACGGCCAATATCCTTGCCAAGATGGCTCACGGGCTCGCTGACGACATGCTCAGCACGACGCTGCTCGCCACGACAGCTCCGGTGCTCGTCGCGCCGGCCATGAACGTCCATATGCTTACCCATCCAGCGGTGGTTCGCAACATCGAAATATTGCGCGAGCGCGGCGTGCGCTTCGTCGAGCCGGGCGAAGGGCAGTTGGCTTGCGGGTACGTGGGTCAAGGCCGTCTGGCCGAGCCTCAACAAATCGTTGACAAAGTGGAGTCCTTCTTCCTCGAAACAAAGACGTTTCAAGGCAAGCGGGTGCTCGTGACCGCCGGAGGAACGCAAGAGCGAATCGACCCCGTTCGATACCTAACAAACGATTCGTCCGGCAAAATGGGCTTTGCCATCGCTGAGGCGGCGCGCGATCTTGGGGCGAAGGTCACGCTAGTAACCGCGCCTTCCGCACTCCTTGCACCGAGCGGGGTGGAGACGGTGCGTGTCGTTTCCGCCGAGGAGATGATGCAAGCGGTGCTCAACCGGTTGTCGGAGACGGACATCGTCATCAAGGCGGCGGCGGTCGCCGATTACCGGCCCGCTCATCCAAGTGCGCAGAAAATCAAGAAAAAAGCGGAAAGCCTTACCCTCGAGCTGGTGCGCAACGAAGATATTTTGCAGAAGGTCGGGGAGTTGAAGCGGTCGGATCAATTCGTTATCGGCTTTGCCGCCGAGACGGACAACGTGGAGCAGTACGCGATGGACAAGCTTCGACGCAAAAACTGCGACCTGGTTGTGGCCAACGATGTGACGCAAAGCGGCGCAGGATTCGGAACCGATACCAATCTCATCCGAGTCTTTGACGCGAACGGACTGGTCGCCGATCTGCCGCTCATGAGCAAATACGAAGCCGCCATGCGGTTGTTGAAAATAGCGGCCGACAAAATGCACTTGGCCGGAGGAGCCGGTTGATGTACGCCAAAGTCATCGTCGACGTCCCTGCCAAACAGACGGATCGGGCGTTCGATTACGCGGTTCCGCGCCATATGATCGGCATTGTGGAAGTCGGCAGCCGCGTCGGCGTCCCGTTCGGCAACCGGCCGCTGCACGGGTTTGTCATGGAGTTGTGCGAGCAGACCGACCTTGACCCTGCGAAGCTGAAATATATTACCGAGGTGCTGGACGCCGCTCCGCCGCTAACCGGCGAGCTGGTCGAGCTCGCCCGTTGGTTGAGCCGCCGCTATTTGTGTCGAGCAATAACAGCGCTGCAGGTGATGATTCCGCGTGCGCTGAAAGCGAAATACGAACGCCGCATCCGCTTGGCCGAACAGGCTGATGTGCCGGCTGGCGTCATTCTGCTCGATGAAGAGCGGGAAATTGTTGATTACCTCGGCAAAAAGCAGGAAGTTTCGTTCGACGAACTGTTGCAGACGTTCGGACAGCATGGCGCGGCGATCAATCGGCTCCTTAAGCTCGGTCTGATCGAGGAGCGGCAAACGGCCAAAGACCGGATGGGTGCGAAAACGGCTTTAGTTGTCAATCCTCCTGCAGACGCAGAAAGCTTGCGGACAATCGGCGACGGACTTCCCGCGCAAGCATCCCGCCAGAAACAGTTGCTTCATTACTTGGCCGACCACCCAGCTCCAATCAAGCTTCAAGAGTTGGCGCAAACGCTGAAGGTGTCAACTTCCTCGATCAAAGCGTTGGCGGACAAAGGCTGGATCGAGCTAAAGCAAGAAGAGCAATCGCGCGACCCTTACGCCGGACGCGAGTTTGAGAAATCGGAACCGTTGCCGCTTACCGAGGAACAGGATCAGGTGTATCGACAAATTCGCGCCAGTTTGGACTCGCGGGAACACGCAGCATTCTTGCTGCATGGAGTAACCGGAAGCGGCAAGACAGAGGTGTACCTGCAATCGATCGAGCGATGCTTGGCGCAAGGGCGTGAAGCGATCGTCCTCGTCCCGGAAATTTCGCTCACTCCGCAAATGGTCGACCGGTTCAAAGGACGCTTCGGCAGCCGGGTGGCCGTGCTGCACAGCCGGCTCTCCGACGGGGAGCGATACGACGAATGGCGTAAAATTATGCGCAGACAGGTCAGCGTCGTCATCGGGGCCCGCTCGGCGGTGTTTGCCCCTTTTACCCAACTCGGACTTATTATTATGGATGAAGAGCACGAGACGTCGTATAAGCAGGAGGACAACCCGCGCTATCATGCCAAAGAGGTGGCGATTCGACGGGGGATGGTGAACGGGGCGGTCGTTGTGCTCGGTTCGGCGACGCCGTCATTGGAGAGCTACTGGGAGGCTCAGCCGCTGCGCGACCTGCATGCGGATGAGGGCTCACTAGCGCCGCTCGCCATTCTGGAGATGCCTTCCCGCGTCCATGGCAGACCGCTGCCCGGCGTCAAAGTCGTCGATATGCGCCAGGAACTGAGGGAAGGCAACAAATCGATGTTCAGCCGCGCGCTGCGGGAAGCGTTGGAGGAACGGCTGCTGAGGCGCGAGCAAACCGTGCTGCTGCTCAATCGTCGCGGCTATGCGACGTTCGTCATGTGCCGTACTTGCGGAACCGTGACGCAATGCCCGCACTGCGACATTTCGCTGACGTATCACCAAAGCACGAATATGCTCAAATGCCATTATTGCGGCTACTCCGAACGGGAGAAAAAGACGTGCGCGAAATGCGGAAGCAGCCATATTCGCCACTTTGGAACCGGCACTCAACGAGTGGAGGAAGAATTGCACCGGCTGTTCAAAGGCATCCGCGTCATCCGAATGGATGTTGACACGACGACGGAGAAAGGCTCCCATGAGAAATGGCTGACGCAGTTTCGCAACCGGGAAGCCGATGTGCTGTTAGGCACACAAATGGTCGCCAAAGGGCTCGATTTCCCGATGGTGACGCTGGTCGGGGTCATAGCCGCGGATACAGTTCTGAATTTGCCGGACTTTCGCGCGGCGGAGAAGACGTTCCAGCTGTTGACTCAGGTGGCCGGCCGGGCGGGACGCCATGAACTGGCAGGCGAAGTCGTGGTGCAGACGTACGCCCCCGAGCACTACAGCATAGTTAACGCTAGCAAACACAATTATCGCGAATTCGCCGATTTGGAGTTGGCGACTCGGCGGTTGCGCAACTATCCTCCTTTTCACCGGCTGATCCTGATTACGCTATCGAATGATCAACTGCCCGCACTCGTGCACGGAGCGGAGGCGCTCGCCGCTTTGCTTAAAGAGAGGATCGGACAAACACCCGGCAACGCGGAACTTTACGGTCCGGTGGCGTCCCCGATCCCTCGGATCAAAGATAGATATCGATTCCAATGCATGGTAAAATATCAGGGGAATTACCCGGCGACTGAGCTGGTCCGGCAAGCGTTGCAGCAGTTTGATGAGAAATACGGCGCCGAGAAGCTGCAGGTAGGCGTCGACGTCGATCCGCAAATGTTGTTATAAAGAATGATTAAGAATCTGTTAGGAGGGTGAATTACAGATGGCGATTCGAGTTATCGTGAAAGACCCGGATCCGATCTTGCGCCAGCAGGCCAAGCCGGTTCCGAAAATTACCCCGAATATCCACAAGCTGTTGGACGATATGGCCGAAACGATGCATGATGCGCAAGGAGTCGGACTGGCCGCGCCGCAAATCGGTATTTTGAAACGCGTAATTGTGATGGATGTAGGAGACGAACATGGGCTGATTGAGCTGATCAATCCCGAGATCGTGTCGACCGAAGGCGAACAGTTCGGCCCGGAAGGTTGCTTGAGCATCCCGGGAATGACCGGTGACGTGCGCCGGCCGCAGACGGTGACGGTGCGGGGGCTGGATCGCGACGGCAACATGAAGGAAGTTCGCGGCAACGAACTGTTGGCCCGCTGCATAGTGCACGAAGTCGATCACCTGAATGGGGTGCTGTTTACGGACTTGGCGGAAAGCGTGTACCCGACCGAACAACGCGAGGGGGAAGGCCGCGAAGGCCGCAATCTGAGGACGAACCGAGGGGCAGCGGGATGAAGATCGCGTTCATGGGCACGCCGGACTTCGCCGTCGCTTGCCTCGATACGTTGATC
>JAJFMO010000234.1 GCA_020697475.1 Paenibacillaceae bacterium
CCCAAATCCTGCCGTAATTCGGAAAAACCAAACACGTACTTACCGGAACGCCCGACTCCAGAATCGAATAGGCACGTGCACCTTGTTCAAAATACCCTTGAATTTCATGCCTCGAATAGCCGTTCTTCGACCACAGCGAAAACAACAGCTCCTCCAAACACGCGCCTTCGACCACATTAGGGCTGTATGACAATACAGAATCCAAACCACTGGTATATGAAATGAATTCCCGCACTTTCCGAAGTTGAAAGGTCTTCTCCAACACCCGACGAAAATCGGGTCTTTGCACCTTGAAAACGAAACTTTTTCCCCTCGGGATTTCACTAACGACCTCTTGCAGGAGGCGAAGATCCTCGGAACAACCTATGTAAACGACGAACTCCGTCTCCGGATCAACCGCGGAATCATACGGCGAACGCCAAGTTGGCACCGACAACCATGCCGCCCATTCTCCGCCTCTCTCAACCAGCTTAAATGGGACATCGTCACCGCAGGTATCGATCATTTTCAAGAAGCTAATATTGGCAAAAACATCCTGTGACAACAGACTTCTTATTCGATCCAACAAAGACTCGACCTCCTTACATCCCGCCAGCTATCCCAGTCCTATCCCTTGGCCTGACCTCTGCAAACAGTGCCAAATGTAATCTTCATCGTCGCTGCGCTGACGAGATCCGATTGGATGTTGAACAACGAGGCCAAGAGCTTCTCCGTCTGATACTGTCTCTGAGCATCCTCAAAGCTCATCCCCCTATCGATCAGACGCCTAACAAAAATATCTTGCTCCCCCGGATCGGCCCCAAAGCCATCCTCGCAAAAAGATGTACACATCTTCTGCTTCAAGCTCTGGTCCACATTCGAATCGAGAAAATTCACCTTATCGCTCACCCGGCACCCAATATCCTTAAGACCCAATTGACTGAAATAACGAGGAAGCTTGATGCCGATATTCCCGTCCTTCCCGTTTCGTTTCGCATCGTCCTCATAAAGCTTCTGAAGAATACCTAAATCCGTAATTTTCGACTGATCAACCCCTGCAAGATATGTATTGGCCATCGCCGAAATCCAATTCGCTTCGAAACATATGATTCTTCCTTGATCGACCACGGAATCGACCATCTTCTTCAAAACAAGAATCGGGTCAGTCATATGCATCAAAAAGGCATGGCACAAGGCCACATCGTACTTACATTCCAATTCAGCCTCAGTAATATCGCCGACGATGAACTCCGTTTCATACGGCAACGTTCCAAAGACGGCCCTTGCCTCGCTGATTAATTGATTCCCCTTGTCGATCCCCGTGTATTTCGTGCCTTTGGGAAGCAGCGGCAACAGTTTTAGACCGAGATAACCATATCCACAGCCATAGTCGATGATGCTGATAGGCTGGTTCAGACGCCAAACCGACTTCACCAAAAATTCAAGATAATCGTCGTTGTAATACGCATCCCGTGTTTTTCGCAAATACTCAATCTTGTTGTCCCAATAATATTCTTCCACTCACAATCACTCCTTTATAGTTGCCCGCTCTCCTTGATGGAAGATCGTTCCCTTGTCGGTCCGAATCTCCTATGCTACTATCGGTTCAGGAGGAGAAGCATGGACATATTCTGGAATTTTATCATTACGCATGAAGACTTGTTGAAGAAGATCGGTTGGAACCTGGGCAAAATCGCATTACTATTTCTCTTTATCCGGATCGGTTCCGGATTGTTTATCCGCCTGACACGGAAAATTCTAACCATGCAAGCTAAGCTGGACGTAAGACGCCGGGACACACTGGAGATGCTGATCTCCAACATCATTCGGTATACGTTCTATTTTATATTCCTGTTGACTATTCTTCCTGTCTTCGGCATTCAGATCGGCGCGTTATTGGCCGGCGCTGGGGTTGTGGGACTCGCGATCGCTTTCGCTGCGCAAAGCTTGTTGAAAGACTTCCTTAACGGATTCTTCCTCCTGTTCGAGGATCAATTCGGTGTCGGTGATCAAGTTGACATCAACAAGGTGCAGGGCAAGGTAAAGTCAGTCGGACTTCGCGTCACCAGCATTCAGGTATGGACGGGAGAAGTCGTATTCATCCCCAACGGCGAGATTAAGCAAGTAACCAACTTTTCCAAAGAAAATTCGTTTGCCGTGATCGACATCAAGATTGGGTACAAGACCGGGGCGGACACAGCGATCGATCTGATCAAGCAAACTATGGATGAGCTCAAAGAAACCGAAGCCGACATTGTTGGCGACGCCCCCGTGCTGGGTGTGCAGGAACTCAATGACTCTACCTACACGGTTAGAGCTATCGCCGAATGCAAGCCCAATACGCATTGGGGAGTGCAGCGACTGGCGAAGCAGCGAATTCGCGCCTTGTTCGCCGAGCATAATATCGATCTTCCCATGTCCAAAATCGTCTATCTTAACGAGAACGCGACAGACCATTTACACCAAAAATCGGAGTCTTAGGCAGCCGGGCACATCCCGCTCATTCGGATTTCTGCACCTCATACTCGAGAAGCACCATGCCGCTAGGATATGTACGCTGCCCGACGAGGGCCAATCGCCGACGAACGCCGCGTGCAGCAAGCAACGGAATTCCCCCGCCGAGAAGAATTGGAATGATCGCCGGTTCCACCGTATCGACCAGGTTCCATGCGAGGAGCCGGCTGAATAAATCCCCTCCGCCATATAGCCAAATATCCCGTCCTGGTTGAGCTCGAAGCTCCCGTACTCGTGCCTCCAGATCCACACCCACAACTTCGACGTTCGGATGATCCTCTTGCCGAAGGGATCGCGAAGCAACGATCACTTGCTTCCCCGGAAAGCTTTCCCCCATTGATCGTACGATCTCATAAGTCCGTCGCCCCATTAGAATCGTGTCGAATTGCGCATGAAGCGCCTCAAAATCAAACGAGGGCTCGGGTGGAATCCAATCGAACTCATCGTCGGCACCCGCGATAAAGCCATCCAGACTGCATGCCATCTGATATCTCAACCGTCTCATCATATCAACTCCTCACAGGACTATTCCATCTATACTTGAATATTTGATGGACTTGCATTATTCTGGTATTCTGTTTTGGTACAAAAGAGGGAGGTTACTATGATTAAAGTTTTGCGAGTTTTAACTGTTTTGTCGTTGGTCTTGGTATGGATTGCAGGTTGCGGCACGCAAGCCGCTCAGCCCCAAGAAGGTAAAGAGGCCGCTCAGAAAGAGCCGGGTAAAGCGGTCGAGGTAAGTACGGATCCGGTTACGCTGCAGTTTTTCCAGGGAAGTGCGAACATCAGCGATGATGAATTTACCCATTTCGTCGTCGAACCAGTGAAGAAGAAATACCCTTATATCACGCTGGAGCTTGTTCGTACGGGACCGGGGCAAACCATTGGGGATCTGATTACGGCAGGGACAATACCGGATATCTTTTTCGTTGGCCTTGGTCAACTCAGCAATTTGGAACAGCTTGGACTGTCGAATGGATTCCCGGATTTGATTAAAAAACATAATTTCGATCTCAGCCAAATTGAGCCGGACGCGCTGACAGAAATCAAGTCAAGCTCCACCAAAGGCGATCTGAACGCATTGCCCTTCTCTGACAGCTTTTCGGCAATGTATTACAATATGGACATCTTCGACAAATATGGTGTATCGTATCCAAAAGACAGCAGTACCTGGGACGATATCGTTGAATTGAGCCGACAAATCAGTACAAAGTCGGGTGGTCAAACGTTAGCCGTAAATCCGGGAAGCGCAGTACAATTCGGCTCGGCCCTGTCCCTTCCCGTCGTCGATGCGAAAACGCACAAGGCGGTACTCACGACCGACAAGTGGAAAAAGGTGGTGGATATGTACAAATTGCTGAATGACATATCGCCATTTCCCAGTAAAGCGAATCAGGTGTTCTACGAACAAAAACTGGCTATGCTTGCCGATCAAAGCGCCCGAGTCGGGGAACTGGAGCAATTGTACAACGAAGGAAAACCGTTAAACTGGAATGTGACCACTTACCCAAGCTTTAAGGAAGCTCCGGGTAAAAGAAGAACGATGGGACTGCACAATATCACCGTCTCTTCCCAAAGCAAACATAAAGATCAAGCGTTCCTGGTGCTCAGTACGATGCTGGATCACGATAACCAATTGAAAATTACACAGAACGGAAGGCTATCGGCCCTGAAAGATCCGAAAATCAAAGAACAATTTGGTAAGGATCTGAAATCGATTCAAGGAAAGAATGTAGCGAGTATTTTTAAAAGTGTGCCAGCCCTAAGCCCTCCGGCAACGGACTATGACGCTCTCGCCAATAAGGAGCTTAACGCTGCCGTGAAAAAAGTTCTCTCGAACGCGGCAGACGCTAACTCCGCATTGCGGGAAGCGGAAGAGAAGGCCAACCAAGCGATTGCTGCTGCACAATAGGTTGCGACAGGCTGTTGAGAGAAGTCTCAACAGCCTTTATTTTATTTGGGATCTCTTGTTTATTGGGATAACCAACTTCAAACCTGACCAGACTTCGTCCACAGCGCACACTTTAACATCCACCAGACCTATGTTCAATGCCCGCGCCCTGATAACATCCTCACTCAGATCGGTGCTCACCTTGGACGACTTCTTCGGTCACGAAACCCAGCCCATACCCGGCTTCCAGATCCACCACGTCGACTTGAGGCAGCTCCCCCAACAGCGAAAAGTAGTTGTCCGGAGGATGAATGAACACGGCCTTGTAACCCTCTTTTATCCCTAATTTTTTAATCAATGAGGCCCCGGAGTAGCCGGCGTTCATGATGCATCTCCCTTGGTCGCTAAGATCAATCCTGTCGACCAATCCAGCCGAACAATATGAAAATCTTTTAAACCTTCTAACGTTTCAACTAAGTCCTTAACTTTCTCCCTGTGTTCTGCTGGCCACGAATCGACAGGCTTCAAGTCATCAACAATATAAAAACCGCCTGTCTTCACCATGGACAAAGTTTCTTTCAACAAATAATACTTTCCTGGCCACGTATCCGCGAAAATGAAATCAAACTGCTTTTCCAAGTTTTCTTCAATAAAGGTTCCGCCATCCATCGCAACAAACTGGACTCGTTCGTCATCAATACAAGCTCTGGCTATGTGCTGAACGGCTTCGTCCATCTCAACCGATATTATTTTCGACGATTTATCCATGCCATCGAGGATCCACGCCGTCGAAACTCCTGCGCCCGTCCCAAGCTCTAGAAAAACTCCATTCGGCTTCGAACCGGCCAAGACACGCAACAGCTGGCCTGTTTCCACATCGCACGACATGGTGAAATTTTGCGTCTTTGCCATTTCGAGAATTTTATTTATTTCGTCGGGTATTGTTCCAGAAAACACGGCTATCACGCCCTCAGCAAGTTTGTTTACTCCCATTGTGTCTTACACGCTTACAACTTCCCCTGACGGGGTTCTGTCGATCAACGAAATAACCTTTTTCGCGACTTCTTCAGGATCCGATAGCCGTCCTTGTTCTTTCTGATTCCTAAAATAACCCGACAGTTCAAAGTCAGCTTCCCTCGCCACACCCTGCATGGAGGTATCCATCATCCCGGGATCAATGGCGATCATAGTAACCGGATTCTGGTTGTTCGCTTGTTCAAGACCAACACAACGAGTGAACATGTTCATCCCGGATTTTGACGCACAATAGGTACTCATCCCTGACGCCGGATAAACAGCGGATCCGGAGGTGATGTTTACAATGCACCTTTTTTCACACCAAGAGGAGTGTTTAATAAATGTAGAAGACAAGATCATTGGCGACAAAAGATTGGTATGAATGTTCGCGATCATTTCCTCGGCTTCGCAATGTTCAAGATTGTTAATAGGTGTCACGGTGGCGGCATTATTAATCAGAGTGAGCGAGTTGACCATTCTGGTTGAAATATCTGTAAGAATATCAGTCAATGTCCCACTAACGCCCCCCAGATCCGCCAGATCCATTGGTCGAAAAATATAATTGCCGCCATGAATCTTTGCAAATTCTTCTATTTGTTCGTTCCTTGATCTTGATAGGCCATAAACGTATGATTTCTGAGCAAGCAATTGCTTCGACAATGCGGCGCCAAGACCTCTGGAAGCCCCGGTTATTATGTAATAATCGTCCACTTATAGCCCCCTCATCTCCCACTCTTCCAGCTTCCTGCTTTCAAAAGCAAATTCCTTGTTAAGGATAACATCCTTTGCCTTCATGACGAGCG
>JAJFMO010000235.1 GCA_020697475.1 Paenibacillaceae bacterium
AAAGTTCCGTTGATCGTGCGGACACCGGAGATGGCGGGTTCGGCAGCAGCCGGGACGCGAAGCGAGCAGATGGTGGAATGGTTCGACATCGGCCCGACGCTTGTCGAGCTGGCCGGCGGGGCAATGGAGCCTCGCAATGCGCCACAGTATGCGAAGTCGCTCACCGCGACGTTGCGCAACCCGAGCACGACGCACCGCGCTGAAGCGGTTAGCGAGCTGCACGGCGAAACGTTGATTCAGACACAAGAATGGAAGATGGCGCTCAACAAAGATGGCGTACCTTACTTGTTGTACAACGTCAAGAGTGATCCGCAGGAGATGGATAACCGGATCAGCGATCCGGCATGCGCCTCCGTTATCGCCGAGCTTCAAGGCAGACTGTTGAAGCGGCTGGCGGCTTGCCCAAATTATTTGATCGGCAAACCGGTTTGATCCCGATGAACCCCTAGAGAACTTGGATAGAAAGGTGGTCAAAATGTCCGAAAAACAACAGAACCGCCGACCCAATGTCCTGCTGATCACCACAGACCAGCAGCGTTATGACAGCGTTCGGGCCAACGGCGGCACGTTCATGAACACCCCGAACATGGATCGATTGGCGAACGAAGGGGTATCGTTCGATAAAGCGTACTGTCCTTGCACGGTATGTACCCCGTCTCGGGTATCGATCATGACCGGTTTGCAGCTGTCCCGGCATGGGGCTTATAACATCGGCACATGGGCGTTGGATTATTCCTTGTTCCTGAGCACTATTTTGCGCGATGCCGGTTACGAAACGCATCATATCGGCAAAGCCCATTGGCACCCGTTCTGGGTCGACAGTCCGGAGAACCGCCCGGTGCCCGAAGATGGCGCGCCTATGCATGAATTCGCCGGCTTCGAGACGGCGGAACCGGCAATCGGCCACACAACTTTCGGCGTGACCGGCTACTACGAGCATTGGGTGAAGCAGCATGGCTTCGACCCGGCGACGCTCAAGGTCAATCGTTTGTTCGAAGAAGACGCCAACGATACCGGCGATTGGAATTTGCCGACAGCGTTGCATAACGGCCATTGGATCGCCGAACGGGCGATAGCTTTCCTCGAGCGGCGCGATCCCGATAAGCCGTTTTACTTGAATTTGGGTCTGCAAGACCCGCATCATCCGCACGTGCTGCCGTCGGACTTCACGAACCGTGTCGATCCGGAAGCGATCCCGCTGCCGGATACGGATATCGGCGACAGCGATGAGCTGGCCGACCACATTCCGCTCTTGCTCGACGGGAAGATGGTGGAGAGCCGATTCAACGGCAAATTCGTCATCGCGGGCAACGTCAAGGCGGCATGGCGGCCGTACTTCCAGGATGAGCGGAAAACCCGGTTGACCCGAGCCTACTATTACTCGATGGTGCAGCTGATCGACGAGCAATTGGGCCGCATTCTCGATGCTCTTGACCGGCTGGGTATAGCCGACGATACCCTCGTTATTTTCACCAGCGATCACGGAGAGATGCTTGGCGACCACAGCATCGGCCAGAAAGGCCCGCTTGTCTACGAGGGCGTCACCCGCGTGCCGCTCCTCGTCCGCTACCCGCAAGGATTTGCTCCTACTCAGGTGCAAGAATGCGTGACATTGACGGACCTGATGCCGACGGTACTCGACTTCGCCGGGATCGAAGATCGTGAGCGGCGGGATGGCATCAGCTTGAAGCCACGCTTGCAAGAAGGCGAAAAGATCGAACGCCCGGGCGTTCGTATCGAATTCAAGGAAGAGCCCGACCGGATCCGCTTTAAGTGCTGGGTGACGCCGGAATGGAAGCTGGCCGTCTATACCGGGGAATCGTTCGGGGAGCTGTACGACCTGCGCAACGACCCCGGTGAGAAGCACAATTTGTTCCATTCGTCTGAACATCAAGCGATCAAGGCGCAGCTGCTCATGCAGATGATGGAAGATATGGAACGCAGCGAACCGATTACCGATCGGCCGTGCCGGGCTTAATTGCCATGAGTGGCGTAATAATTGGCGCATTAATTGGAGGCTACTTGATATGAGCACGTCTCGAAAACCGAATATTGTCTTGATCATCGCCGACGATCAGCAGCACAACACGATCCATGCGCTCGGCAACGAAGAAATTCATACCCCGACTCTGGACGCATTGGCGGAACGCGGCACTGCGTTCACCCATACCTACATCACCGGCGGCTTGACGCCGGCGGTGTGCGTACCGGGTCGAGCTTGCATCAACACCGGCTGCCATACGCTGAACGCCGCACAAGGCCGCCAGTTGAACGTCTGGCCGCATCTCATGACGATCAACCCGGAGAGGCAGACACTGGGTACCACGTTCAAAGAAGCCGGTTATTTTACCTTTGCCACCGGCAAATGGCACAACGACCGCGCCAGCTTCATCCGCAGCTTCACGGGAGGAGCCAATATTTTCTTCGGCGGCATGAGCGAACATACGAAAGTGCCGATTTACGATTTTGACCCGAGCGGCGAATACAAGAAAGAAAACAAACGGACCGGAGACAAGTTTTCCACCGAACTGTTTACCGACGCGGCGACTCAGTTCATTCGCGAATACCGCGAGGACAAGCCGTTCTTCCTGTACTTGGCTTACACCTCGCCGCACGACCCGCGCACCGCGCCGGAGCCGTTCGCGAGCATGTACAACCGCGACAACGTCTCGTTGCCGGCCAATTTCTTACCTGTGCATCCGTTTGACAACGGCGAGATGACGGTGCGCGACGAACTGCTCGAAGCGTCGCCGCGCGATCCCGGCAGCGTGCGCCAGCATATCGCCGATTATTACGCGATGGTCAGCCACATGGATCACTATATCGGTCAAGTTGTCGAGGCGCTGCGCGAGAGCGGTCAACTCGATAATACAATCATTGTACATACGGCAGATCATGGCTTAGGGCTTGGCCAGCACGGGCTGATGGGTAAGCAGAACTTGTACGACCATACAATCCGTATTCCTCTCATGATCTCTGGCCCCGGTATCCCGGCCAACACACGGTGCGACCAAGTGGTTTGCCAGTTCGATATTTATCCGACACTGTGCGACTTGGCGGGAATCGCTGCGCCGGCGACGGTGGACGGTCAAAGCCTCGTGCCGCTTATGCAAGGTGAAGCCGAATCGGCGCACAAGACAGTGTTCTCCGTCTATAAAGATTTGCAGCGCATGGTCAGCGACGGCGAATGGAAGCTGATCCGCTATTACCGGCCTGAAGAGCACAATTACGGCAGTGACCGCATTCAACTGTTCCATCTCGCGGAAGATCCGTGGGAGACGAACGACTTGTCCGCCGACCCACGTTATGCGCAGGAGCTGGAGCGTCTGGCTGCGGAATTGAAAGAGTGGCAAGTACGGATGAACGATCCATGGGCATACCGCCCGGCGATTCCTCCTGTACAACAGGCGGGCGTCTGGGGCAACTGGGTCGACTAGCAAGCTGCACAATGAGCATAGAGATTACGAAAGGATGAGACATTTTCATGAGAAAACGCCAAACCCGCCCGAACGTCGTCGTTTTCTTCACCGATCAGCAGCGGTTTGACACGACCGGCGTACATGGCAATCCGCTCGACCTGACTCCGAATTTCGACCGTATGGCAACCCGGGGAACGCACATTGCCAACTCCTTCACCTGCCAGCCGGTGTGCGGTCCGGCGCGTTCCTGCCTGCAGTCGGGCTTGTACCCCACGCAAACAGGCTGCTTCATCAACCACGTCGGCCTTCCTCTGGACGTAAAGACGCTCGCTCATCACTTCAACGGTGCGGGGTACAGCACCGGGTATATAGGCAAGTGGCATTTGGGCAATGGCGGCCAAGCGGTTATTCCCGAGGAGCAGGGAGGCTACCAGTATTGGCTGGCGGCCAACGCCGTTGAGATTTGCTCGGATTCCTACAAGACGATCCTCTATGACGAGAACGGCAACGAAGTGAGACTGCCGGGATACCGGGTCGACGCCTTGACCGATGCGGCCATTCGCTACATCGATCAGCACCAGGAGGAGCCGTTCTTCCTGTTCCTGTCGTTCCTGGAACCGCACCATCAGAACCATATCGACGACTATCCGCCTCCAACCGGCTACCGCGAACGGTACACCGGACGCTGGACGCCGCCGGATCTGCAAGCGCTTGGAGGCAGCAGCGGACAGCATCTGGGCGGGTATTACGGGATGGTCAAGCGGCTCGACGAAGCGCTCGGGCGGCTGCTCGATTCATTGCAAAGCCTGGATATCCTCGACGATACAATCGTCATGTTTACGTCGGATCACGGGTGCCACTTCAAAACCCGCAACGACGAATATAAGCGTTCGTGCCATGAAAGCTCGATTCGCGTCCCGACGGCGTTCCAGGGTCCGGGCTTCAACGGAAAAGGGTGGATGAACGAGTTGGTCAGTCTGATCGACCTGCCGCCCACCTTGTTGGATGCCGCCGGAATCCGGGTGCCCGAATCGATGCAAGGCCGCTCCCTCATGCCTATCTTGCGAGGGGAAAGCCAGGAATGGCGGGACGATGTATTTATACAGATCAGCGAATCTCAAGTGGGCCGCGCCATCCGCACCCGACGTTGGAAGTACGGCGTGAACGCGCCGGACAAAGACGCCCGCAAGGATCCGGGATCCGAAGTGTACGAGGAACAATATTTGTACGACCTGTTGGCCGACCCGTACGAGTTGAACAATCTTGTCGGGCTGCCGGTGTACGACAGGGTGTCCGAAGTGCTGGGAGAGAGGTTGATTCGACGGATGACGGAGGCGGGTGAGCAAGCGCCGGTGATCAAGCGGGTGCCAGCAAGGGATTCATCGATGCTCGAGCACCGATTCCGCGTAGTTACTGAAGCCGACGCGCTGTCTTAGACGTTGATTCTCAGTTTCTTCAAAAGCTTTTAGTAGAAAAATGGGGGAAAAGAAATGAACAGAAGGTTGTCCAAGCTAGTTATTGCAACTTCCATCGCAACTCTTATGCTGGCCGGCTGCGGTTCCAACAGCGGAGCCAACAATTCCACGGAGCCTGCGAAGAGCGATGACGGCAAATCCGGCAATACCGCAGCGGCTGTCAAAATGCCTGAAGTGCCGACGACGCCGGTGACGCTCAAGTTTTACGCGCACGTCGACGCCATGACCGAGGATTATTTCAAAGATTCGATTCAAGCGCCGGTCCAGAAGAAATATCCTTACATCACAATGACGTTCGGCAAAGGAACGCGCGGCGATCTGGAAAAGCTGGTTGCCACGGGGGAAATTCCCGATATCGTGTTCACCGGCAATGAAAATTTCCTGTCGGCTAGCCGGCTCGGTTTGCCGATGGACATGACGGACATGATCAAGAGATTTAACGTCGATTTGAACCAATTTTTGCCTGAAGCGGTCACTGCAATCAAAGTTTCCGGAGGCGGCAAAACGTTCCCGGCCATTCCGTTCGGGACCAACGCCGGCGCGACATTTTATAATAAAGATGTCTTCGACAAGTTCGGCGTAGCCTATCCGACCAATGGGATGACTTGGGACAACGTGCTGGAAATTTCGCACAAACTTACTCGTTCGGAAGACGGAACGCAGTATATCGGCTGGGACGTCGGCTTCCCGGATGCGATCGCCGCTCCGTTCGGCGTGCCGCTGGTCGATCCGAAGACGAACAAGGCGAACATCGACAACGATGTGTACAAGAAAGTGTTCGGAATGATGAGCCAAGCATGGCAGGAACCGGGCCATCTCGGGGAGAAGAACAACACGAATCGTTACGCTCCGGCTGTGTTTATCGGGGATAAGCGTATAGGCATGTACACGGATTGGTTGAACAAGATGCTGCAGCCGTTGATCGAAGCCGATACCAAAGGCGCCGCGCCGAACTGGGATATTGTGACCATCCCCAATTTCCCAGAGAACAAAGGAAAAGGCCGCGATTTGTCCGTCCAATATTTGTTCATTTCCCAACAAAGCAAATATAAAGATCAGGCCATGCAAGCGATTCTTGCTCTAACGAGTGTTGAAACACAGACGGCGTTAAGCCGTGATGGCAGAATGCCGGTATTGAAAGATCCGGCGATCTCCAAGCAATTTGGCGCGGACGTACCTGCGCTTAAAGGCAAGCATATGGAAAACTTGTTCCTGTTACCGCCATCGGCGGATTTGTCCCACTCGTTGTATGACAATGAAGTGAGGGCGATTATTCGCAAGGTGTCCGAGCGAGTCGGTGTGAAGAAGG
>JAJFMO010000236.1 GCA_020697475.1 Paenibacillaceae bacterium
CGATGGTATTGAAAGAATACGGGTATCACACCTCCCATATGGGGAAATGGCATTTGTCGGGCGGCGTCGCGCCAAATCCGTTCGTCTCGCCGTATTTCCGTCCCGGTTGGGATGATTGGGCGGGATGGGAAAATTCAAACCGTCCATGGGAAACGGATTATACAGATGGAGATGAGCCGCGCAAAGTCAAGAGGTTGGAAGGCTATCAGACAGATGCGTTAACGGATTTAACCGTGGAGTGGATCAAAAAACAACCGGCGAACAGACCTTGGTTCCATGTTATGTCCATTGAACCGCCTCACCCGCCGAATACAGCGCCGGATAAGTACATGCAGATGTATAAAGACAAACCTTTGAAGCTTCGTCCGAATGTACCGCAAAATCATCCGAGATTCGCCAAATATGAGCAAGACCTGCGTGCCTATTACGCGCAAATTGCCAATCTGGACGATAACGTGGGAAAGATCATCGCAGCGCTGGAAGAAAAAGGGCAATTGGATCAAACGATCATTTTTTATTTTTCCGATCACGGAGATTTGATGGGCAGCCATGGAATGACGGGAAAGAGCCGCCCCGAAGAAGAATCCAGCAACGTTCCACTGATGATCCGATATCCGAAACGGGTGCCGCAAGGAAAAGTTTCCTCCGCGTATATAAGCGGGGTTGATCTCATGCCGACCCTGCTGGGAATGATCGGTGCTCCCATTCCGTCGGGAGTCGACGGTCAGGATTTAAGCAGAACTGTATTGGGAAATTCGGAAGCAGGCGCCGAGTGGGTGCTGCTGCAATATGAGCATACCCATTATCCGAATACCGATAGCTCGGTTACTCATGATCAGGCGTTTAGATCGATACTTCATGATGGCTGGAACTATACGTTCTTCTGGAAAGATCGAAACATTCAGTTATTCAACATGAACGAAGATCCGTATCAGTTGCGAAATTTGGCAGGCAATGTCAACTTTGAGGATAAACAAAAGCAGCTTCAAGACATGCTGGTTCGCAAGTTGAACGAATTGAACGATGACTTCTTTGATAGAAATGCTGCGTTGATTTGACTTCCTAACAACATCGGCGGCAACCAAGGTTGGTAGGGGAGCATCTCAGATAAAATAAAGGGAGAGAATCACTATGTCTAAGAAACTGAAGCTTGGCGTTGTAGGAACAGGAAATATTTTCAAAGTGGCCCACTTGAATCCTTGGCTGGAGCATCCCGAGGTGGAGATCGTCGCTCTCTGCGACGTTGTTCGAGAGCGCGCCGAGAAGCTGGCTCGGGAACACGATATACCGCACGTGTACAGCGACTATCATGACCTGCTGCGCAACGAAGAAATCGATATGGTCGATATTTGCACCCCGAATCTGTACCATTCCGAAGTTGCTGTGGCAGCTCTAAAGGCCGGTAAGCACGTGTTTTGCGAAAAGCCGGACGCCGTCTCGCCGGAAAGGGCGCAAGAGATGGCGAATGCGGCGGCGGCCAGCGGCAAAGTGCTGATGACGATGCGGAACAACCGCTTCCTGCCCGCTTCGCAATACTTGAAGCGATTCATTGAAGAAGGACAGATGGGGGACATCTATACGGGCCGCTGTGGTTGGTTGCGCCGCCGGGGCATCCCGGGCAAGGGCGGCTGGTTCACGACGAAGGAGCTGTCCGGCGGCGGGCCGCTGATCGACCTCGGCGTCCATTATATCGACCTGGCCGTCTGGATGATGGGGAACCCGAAGCCGGTTGCCGTTTCCGGAGCCACCTATTGCAAGTTTGCCAACACGGAGCTGTCCGATTCGGAACACAGCCAATTCGGCGACAAGAAGAGCGGCGGCACGTTCGATGTCGAGGATTTGGCGACCGGTTTTATCCGATTTGAAAACGGCGCAACTTTACAAATCGAATTCAGCTGGGCGTCCAACGTTCAGGAAGAAGGCACCTTCCTTGAGCTGCGCGGCACGAAAGCCGGGGCGAGCATGATCAAAGGCGAGCTGAAAATTTTCGGCGAATCTGCCGGCCAGTTGGTCAATCTGCAGCCGGTATTGGGGAAAGGGAACGTCAAACCGCACGGTGCACACCTGAAGCATTTTGTGGATGTGGTACAAGGGCGAGCGAAGCCGATCCTGGTTCCGCAGCATGGCGTCGATATGATCAACATTTTGTCCGCCATGTATCGTTCCGCCGAAGCCGGAGCCGAAGTCAGACTGTAGCAACAAGGAGTTAGGAGGAGTCCGATGAAACCGAATGTACTCATCTTGATGACGGATCAGCTGAATTTCAAATGCCTGGGCTATAAGGGGCATCCGACTGTGAAAACGCCGAACCTGGATGCGCTCAAGCGGGATTCGGTGGAATTTACGCGCTGTTATGTGCAGAATGCGTTCTGCATGCCGAGCCGAACCAGTTATATGACGGGGCAATATTTGTTCGAGCATCGGCAATACGGCTTTCACGGGCTGCTGGGGGAGGAAACGCCGAGCATGCCGGCGTTTTTTGCTGATCATGGGTATACGACCTTTCATGTAGGCAAAGCTCATGTCCACGCCTTAGGCGAATTGCTCGGCTTTCACGAGTTTATTCCGACGCTGCCAGAGGATACTCCGTTTGCAACGAATCCGGAAAACAGCTATCAGGCGTTTGTGCAGCGGAAAGGCTACGCTTATCCGACCGATCAGGTGCACGGGGGCGATCTGACCCCTCCGGTTCGCGTCAAGAAGCTTGAATCGGCCGGTCGTCATGCCGATTCCATCGGCACCTCTCATATTCCTCTTGAGGACAGTGAAGAGTCGTACACGTCGGCCAAAGCGATCGAATTTCTCGAAGCCGGGCAGCCGGGGGTTCAGCCGTTCTTTCTGCACGTATCGTTCGACCGGCCGCATCCGCCCTTGAGTCCGTCGGAGCCGTTCGACCGCTATTACGACGAGAACGATGTACCGCTTGCGGACGGATACAGCGAGGAACAGATTCGACGAATGCCGGAGCATATTCGGAAAATCATTACGAACAACCCGAACTCCGTCGCCAAGCTGGGGCGGGACAACATGAAGAAGCTGTTGACGCAATATTACGGGCTGATTACTCACATCGACTCGGAAATCGGTAAAATCATTAACGTGCTTAAGCAACGGAATTTATACGATAACACGATCATCATGTTTTACTCGGATCATGGAGATATGGCCGGCTACAACGGTTTGACCAACAAATTTTCCAACCAAATTTTTCATGACAATATTATTCGAACGCCGATGCTGGTGAAGCTTACCGGTCAGGAGAAGGCGGGCGCAGAGTGTGATTCGCTGACCGAAGCGGTGGACGTGTTCCCGACATTGGCCGACCTTTGCAATTTGGACCGTTCCTCTGTGCCGATCCGGGGCGCCAATATGCTCGGTCGATTGACCGATACTGAGGAAGATCGGCGGCGAGGGGTGGCCTTCAGCGAATCGTACGGGATCAAGACGATCGTTCAAGGAGACTGGAAGCTGATTTATTATGTCAATTCGCACGAAGGCGAGCTTTACCATCTGGCTTCCGATCCGGATGAGAGGAACAATCTTTACACGGACGCGAGTTATCGCAATGAAGTTACCGCACTTAAGTTGGAAATCGTCAATAAGCTGACGAAACCCGTCTCCGAGCGGCGCCAAAACTGGATTCGCAGTCTGTTCGACAACACCGAGCCCGCCCGGTACGGGATGATGGAAAAGCTGCACAAGTGGAATAAAAATATTGCCGACGGCGGCGGGTTCTGGATGGTATGCCGCGCCGGTTACCGGATGACCTATCTCCCGTTTGACGATGAGTTTACGCTCTATAAAGAGGATCCGGCACAAGCCGTACCCGGTCAGCATGCGGGCTATATTTCGTCCAACGATGATGAGGTGCGCGAAAGTTTATTGAACGAATTGTTGAACTACTTGGCCACCACCATTCGACCGATATCCCTGATGTCGGGAAACCAGCAGGCTTGGGACAATATGCTTCAGACGAAAGGACCCGGTCTTTGCTGATATAACACTGGAGGAGAGTGATTCCATTGAACATCTTGTTTGCTTTCGCCGACGACTGGGGACGTTATGCCGGCATTTATGCCGAGCATGAAGGGCCTCATTCCATCAACCGTCTTATCTCCACTCCGAATTTCGATCGGATCGCCAGGGAAGGCGCCCTCTTCACGAACGCTTCCGTTCCGGCGCCCAGCTGCACACCCTGCCGCAGCTCGTTGCTGTCCGGCCAATATTTTTGGCAGACCGGCTTGGGTGCCATTCTGGTCGGTGCCATCTGGGATGAGTCGATTCCGACTTATCCGCTTGAGCTGGAGAAACACGGGTACCATATCGGTCATACGTACAAAGTATGGAAGCCCGGCAAAAATTCCAACGCACCATATGGCGGAAAACGTACCGAGTATGCTGCGGGCGGAAGCAAATTCGGCAAGTTTTCCCATCGCGCCACGGAGCGTGCGAAGGAGATCGGAGCGGAAGCGGCCAAACGAGAGCTGTTGGACGAAGTACGGACCAATTTCGACTCCTTCCTGGAAGCCCGGCCCGCGGGAAAACCGTTCTGCTACTGGTGGGGACCGACAAATACCCATCGTTCTTGGGAGCAAGGCTCCGGCCAGGCGCTTTGGGGATTGAATCCGGAAGATCTCAAGGGCAGGATCCCCGCGTTTTTGCCTGACGTTCCGGAAGTTCGCGAGGACTTCTGCGATTATTTGGGCGAGTGCCAGGCGCTTGATGCTGGGCTGGGCGTCATTGTGCAACGGCTGGAGGAGCTCGGCGAACTTGACGACACGCTGATCGTCGTCAGCGGGGATCACGGGATTCCCGGAATGCCGCGAGGCAAATGTAATCTTTACAACATCGGATGTGAGGTCTCTCTTGCCATGCGATGGCCTGGCCATATCCAGCGAGGGCGGGTCATCGATGACTTTGTAAACCTGATGGATCTGGCGCCGACCTTCCTGGAGGCGGCAGAGGTGCCGATTCCCGATTCGATGACGGGCTGCAGCTTGCTGCCTGTTGTGCAAAGTGGACAGAGCGGCCAGGTGGACCCGGAGCGCACGTTCGTCGTGACCGGCCGGGAACGGCATGTCAACGACGCTCGCGAAGGCGATCTGCCTTATCCACAGCGGGCTATTCGTACCAAAGAGTATTTGTACATTATCAATTTCGAGCCGGATCGCTGGCCGATGGGAGACCCTCGCGGTTTGGACGATCCGAATACGGTGCCGCCCTCCTTCGAGGACTTGCACTGGAAAACTCGGGTCGCCTATGCCGATATGGACGCAAGTCCAACGAAGGCGTGGATGATACATCACCGCAACGAACAGGAAGTCAAGCCGCTGTTTCGCCTAGGCTTCGATAAACGCCCTTACGAAGAGCTGTACGATTTGCGGACGGACCCATATTATATGAATAACGTGGCCGACAGGCCGGAATATGCTGACGCCCGCCGGAAGCTGAACGGGGAGCTGATGGAGGTACTACGTAAGCAGCAGGATCCACGGGTAACGGAGAACCCGTGCCGGTTCGAGCATGCTCCGTATGCCGGTCCGCTCCAGGCTTTTCAGAAAGTGGGCAACTGAGGTGCAAACTAAGCTCACAAGACTATCCGAATCATACGCAATAATTGTTTTATAAAGTATTGTTTGACATTTCGTAAAATCTGGCGTATATAAATATTCAACATAATATTTTTTGTAAATTCGTTGACGAGAAAGAGTACGCTAATCGCTTGTTCCACAGAGAGTTGGCCTTGAGCTGAAAGCCAACGTTCAACAATTAGCCGAAAATCCTCTCCGAGAAGGAAGGCTGAAGATCGTAAAGTAAGCCGACCCGGGATCCTGCCGTTACAAGGGACGCGTATGATAGTACGTAGTATGAGGCGCCGTAGGATTATTTATATGATGATCTATACGGAACTAGGGTGGTATCGCGAGATGAAATCTCGTCCCTTACGGGGCGGGATTTTTTTGTTTTTCTCGTTATTAACAATTTTGGATGGAGATGATAGCCAATGGAAAAAGTTGACGTGAAAGAAAAAGCAAAAACTCGAGAACTGCGCATTCTCAGCCAGTGGAAGCTGGACATAGATGCGGAGATGAAAGGGGTAGTGGAGCGGTTTAAGGATATGTTGTATGCCAACGTGTTGCTTTCGAGCATCACCTACAGTAAAGAAGAGGAG
>JAJFMO010000237.1 GCA_020697475.1 Paenibacillaceae bacterium
CTTTACGCCCAATGCTGCCACCGCGTCCGCGTAAAGCTGAGGATCCGGTTTCACCTTCGCCACATCGTCTGCGGTCTTCATACAATGGAAATACGAAGCGATTCCCAGCGGCTGAATATACTTCTCTATCCATGCCCTGTCGGAGCTGGAAGCAAGCCCGATCGCAAGCCCCAATTCCCGTGCCCGCTGCAAATACGACTCGACCCCCGGACGGATCTGCTCCATAGCCATCAACTCAGCAAACTTGCGTCTGCGAATGTCACGGGCAAGCTCGCGATCGACCGGCCTTCCTTCAGCACATTGCTGCAAATGATCATACACATCAAACGGCGAAGCGTCCGTGCCGATCCACTCTTTCCATACATCGAACTTCAACTCCGCGCCGAAATGCGCAAACATATGCTTTGCGGCCAAAAATTCATTCGTCTCCGTATCGAGAATCAATCCGTCAAAATCAAACACGAGCGCCTTCACCATCCAAGCAGTCCCCTCTCTTCTTTACGCCACTACTATAACACAAAACAGCGGGGAGCTTCCCCGCTGTTTTATATCGCAATCGCAACATTCGCTAAGCAATAGTGTTAACTAGATATGTCGCCAATTCGGCGGAAAATTTCAGCCCGGTATCTTTCAGCCCTTCGGGCAGCATGCGAATCGACCGGTGCGCCTCATAGGTGAAATCTCCCTCATAGCCGATCGCCGCCAAAGAATCCATGACCGCCTTCCAATTGACCGTTCCCTGATACGGCAGCAGATGCTGATCCTGGAATCCGTTGTTGTCGTTAATATGCAGCGCCTTGAGCCGCTTGCCCAATTGTTGAATCACATTCTGGTCGAGTCCCTGTCGGTTGGCGTGGCCGGTATCCCAGCACGCGCCGACGAGCGGATGGTTCAACGTATCGATCAACTCGATCAGTTCTTCCGGCTCGCTGCAATAATTTCGTCTCGGTACGCCGGCTGTCGTCTGTTCCTTGTCGACCAGGTTCTCCAAAGCGATGCCGACGCCGGTCTCTTCCATCACCGGGAACAGTTTGCGATAAAACTGCGTGTTGTGAGAGAGACGCACCTTGACTGATTCAAGATCGGGACTAACCTTCGTTGCGTGGAACACGATCCAAGGCAAGCCCAAGATCGCCGCCGTGCGCACCGAACGGATCGCCAAGTCGAGGAACGAATCCTCGTTCAAGCCGAACACCATATTCGCATAGCTTTGTCCATGAACGGGACCGTGCATCTGAGTGAACTTAGCCCCTTCGCGGTCGGCCACTTCGCGGGCGTGTTGCGCCCAAGCTTCTTCTTCCTTCCAGCTTAAACCGAGTACATACTTTTGAAAGTCCCAGTAGTTGAAATCCAGCGCTTCAAATCCGGCTCTGCGGCAACGAATAATCGCATCGTCCACCGGTGTGTTCTCTTTGTACAACACGTTTAACGAAGTGGAAATGTTCACTGTTTCAATCTGCTCCTTTATCAATAAAGAATAATAGCTTATTGCATGGCTTCAGCGATTTTTTTGTTCGCTTCTTCCTCTGCTTGGGCCAACGCCGTTCTGGCATCTCCGATCTTACCGTCGGTAAACTGCTTGGAGAACTTATTGAACGCATCTGCGGCGATCGGGTCATAACGGGATGGAATATGCGTCTCTTGAAATTGCCCCTTCAGCATGCCGGCCACATTCTTGCCCTTCAACACCGCAACATTGCTTCCGTAGATCTCACCCAGTTTGGGAACGTTCGCGACTGGAATATCGCCATTCTTCGCGGACTCGGTTTGCACCTCGAGGTTGCTGGACAAGTAAGCAATCGCCTTGAACGCTTCGTCGGGCAGCTTGCTGACTTTGCTGACGACATACGTATCGATCGCCGGTTCAAGCGTCTTATTGCCGAATCCGTCAAAGTGCGGGTAAGTTACCATATCCCAGTTCAATTGCGCACCCTTCGATACGTTCTGACCGATCGCTGTGAAGGTGGCGTCCGCCCACCACGGAATCATCGCCGTGTCGCTGGAGAGGAATCGCTCCAACACTTTGCCTTGCGATTCGTTGCCGGGAATACCGTAAATCTCTTTCAGCGTATTCAACACTTTCAACCCGTTATCGTTATTGAAGGCTGCCTTGTTCGTCTGCGGATTCACCAGCTGAAGGGCGACTCCTCGCGCAAAGTTGGCGTTGTTGTTGCTATACTGCAATCCGGAGTAAGCATGCCCGCCTTCGTTGCGGGTCACTTTCTTGGTCAGCTCGATCGTCTCAGGCCAAGTCATCTCGTCTTTCGGATACGGAGCACCGAATTTGTCGAATATATCTTTGTTGTAAAACAGAGCGAACGTGTTCATCGAGAACGGCAATGCGTTCAATTGTCCGGGGTTGGAGTAGGCTTTGACCGCGCCCAGCGGAACGGGGTTATACTGGCCCAAATCCAGTTTATTTTTTTTGTCTAATTCTGTCAAATCAAGCGGAATGTCCAACGCAAGCAAATCGGGAATTCTTGCGTAACCCGCGATGACGACATCGGGAACTTCGCCGGTAACGATCAGTTTATCCACATTCCCGGATTCCTGCTTCACATACTCCACTGTCATATAAGGAAACTTCTTGGTCAGAAAAGGCCGGATGACGTTGTCAACCAGCGGCTGGCGGTTATCCGCCTGAAATCCGCCGAATTTCAACGTGATGGGGCTGTGTTGCTCCGTTTGAGCCTCGCCCGTTTTATCGGCTGTGTTCCCTTGATCCTGAGCTTCGCCGCCTTTGCCCCCACATCCGGCAACCGCCAGCAACAGTAAACAACTTGCCAGAATGACCCATGTTTTGTTCTTTTTCATTTCTACATTCTTCCCCCTAGTATTATTAAACGATATGAATAAATTATAGGACCCTTTCCTACTGAAATTCAATAAAAGCATTTTAAAATAATATAACTATATGAAATTATACATGAAAGTTTACGCGAGCCATTGTCAGGATATGTAGTCTCACTATATAATTAGGTAAAGAGGTTATTTGGGGGATAAGACATGAATAATCAGGAAGTGCTGGAGCAGTTCGCCGCATCCCTGCAATCCGTCAGCCGACATATGCGGCATACGAGCAGCAATGCAAGTTCGCAACAGGTGACGCGCGTGCAATGGCTGTTGTTACGCCACCTTAAGAAGTGGGGCGGGCGCACGATCGGCCAGTTGGCCGAGTATTTGAACGTGAGGTCAAGCACGATGTCGCAGATGATCGACAGGCTGGAGAAGGCGAACCTGGTAGCCCGTGAACAGGATCGCACCGACGCCAGGGTGAAGTCCGTTCATTTGACCGATGCCGGGGAAGAGCTGATCCGCCTGTCGGAAGAACATTGGGTAAGCGAGCTGTCCGGCCCTTTCGAAGCGTTCTCCTCCGAGGAACGTACCCAACTCGTTGATTTGATGAAGAAACTGGTCGATCATTTGCCTACGCGCTGAACGACCTTCTGCGTCAAAAGTGCACCTTATTCCAGTCGGTTTAATAAACCGCTCGGAATAGGGTGCACTTTTTTTTCGCTTTATTTTGTCGTTCTTCTAAGGACTCCAATTCAATGGGAGTCAAGTTCCCGTAGATGTGCCCCATTTCTAGCGCTTGTGAGCGACGCTATTTGGGGCTTTTTGCCTGGTTCCAGATTCTAACGCTTGTGAGCGATGCTATTTCACTGTTTCAAGGCGAATCCGATCCAAAAAGCCAAAACAACGCACATGGCAAGCGTTAGAATGGAAAATGCCGCATTTTGTCGCAAATAACGACGTTGGTAATCGTTAAACCAATCTATGTTCTTCGATACCTGCACCGCTCAAGTAATTTACCGGCTGCTGCTGCAATTCCGCGTCTCAACCGTCGATCTTCATCGCCTTCACATTCAGCCGCTGCTCGGCATCCGTGCCTTTCATCGCCAGCGTGTGGTCGAGGATGCGCGTGGCCACCGGCCCGCCGCCCCCATGCCTGGCCGACCCGGCCAACAGGCTGTGCAAGTCGGCGATATCCGAGCGCCAGCTGAGCAGCGACTCCACTAATTCACCGCGTACTGCGGCAAATTCCGGATGGCGGTACACATCCCGCTGCTCCTTGGGATCGTGCAGGCGATCGTACAACCGCCCTTCGCCTTGCTCGAAGTAATACTCGAGCTTCCACCTCCGGGTAGCCAACGCCGCCGACTTGTACAGCGTCCCGACCGCGCATCGTCGAGGGGAAGGCTCGCCCGCCGCCAGCGGAGTGAACAGATCAAAGCCTTGCATCGTATCGCACTTCGTTCCAGCCGCTCCAAGAATGGACACCGTAATGTCGTTCCAGATCGCGAACTCCCGCGTCTCCCCCTGCGGCAGCGTGCCGGGCAGGCTCATGATCAACGGGATTCGCCAAGAACTGTCGTAGTAATTGTGCTTGTTGTTCACCCCGTGATCGTACAATTCGTGCCCGTGATCGGAGCTGAAGATCACCAACGTATTGTCGCGCAGCCCCGATGCATCCAGGTAGTCAAGTATGCGTCCGACTTGCGCATCGCAATAAGCGGCGTACCCGTAGTACAATCGGCGCCTCTCGTCGGCATCGCGCCGCACCTCGGAGTCGGCTTCGTGAATGCCCCGCAGCGCCTCCGTCTCCGCCGCCTCGTCGCCAAGCACGCCGATCAGCCGGCGCAGATGCTCGGGGAGCCGCTCCACTTCGCCCTCCGTATAATTGATTTCGGGTAACGGCACACCGTCGTAGATCGTTGCCCACTTGCCCGGAGGTACGTGCGGCCCGTGCGGCGCATACATCGACAAATATGCGAAGAACGGTGCCTCGCCATCTTGTTCCTTCGCCCGTTCAATCTCCTCGATCGTCAGGTCGACAAGGAACGATTCGAAGTACAGCTCCTCGGGAATCGGATTCGGATGGGCCTTCGGCTGCTTATAACCATGCTGCTTCAAATGCCGTGTGTACAGATTGTCTTTCTCTTTGCCGCTCCCGCGCCTGTCCTCGCCCCCCTTGGGCGTCATCGAGTGCACGACGTCGAACGAGTCCGGAATGTCGCCGAAATGGGTTTTGCCAACCATGATGTTCGTATACCCTTGCTCTTTCAACAAATCCGGGAATGTCGGAAAATATTCGTGTCGGTCCGTCCCGTTCTCGATGCACCCGTGAACAGGAGCGTGCAATCCGGTCAACAAACAACAGCGGGCCGGCGAACAAACCGGCGATGACGTGTGTCCTTGCTCGAACAAAATCCCTTCCCCGGCCAACCGATCGAGGTTCGGAGAAATCGCATGCGGATTGCCCATGCAACGAAGCGTATCGCACCTCTGGGTATCGGTCGTAATCAGCAAAATATTCGGTTTCTTGCGACTCATGACGCCACCGTCCCTTGCGCGAGCCACTTCTCGATGATCTCCTGCTGCTCAGCCGTCCAACCTTTGTTTAATTCCTTCATCGTCTCCCAGTACCGCTCCTCGCCCAATTGCTCCCTCCACGCGCGGAAGCACGCCTTGTCGTAAGCTTTCACCTTGGCGTCAACCGCCTCGTAATCGACGATGCCGCGCAGCAGACTGTCCATCTGCTCCCGCTTCTCCGGCTGGCTAGTCGACAAATTTGCCATCTCCTCCGAATCGTCGCTCAGGTTGAACAACTGCGGCTCGTACCCGCCGCCGTAGGCGACGTACTTCCAAACCCCTTGGCGCACCATGAAACTGCCCGTATTTTGAAAATTGCTGTGGTATTCACTGAAAATCCAGTCCGGCCGCGTCCCGGCGACCCCCTTCATCTCCGGCATGAGCGAGTGTCCAGATAGGTCATCTCGCTTAGCCACTCCAGCCATATCCATCAGAGTCGGGTAAATATCGACCAGTGACACGAGCTCCTCGACCACCAACCCTTGCTTCACACCCGGCCCGGTCACGATGAGCGGCACCCGAGCAGACCCTTCATACATCGAATTTTTCAAAATTTGCCGGTGTTCCATATTCATCTCGCCATGATCGCTGGCATAAATCACGTACGTGTTGTCCGTCATCCCCAACTCCCGGATCGTGTCGACAATCTTCCCGACCATAGCGTCCGTTTCCGCCACCATCGCATAGTAAATTTGCCGAATATCAACAATCGTCTCCTCGGTGAAAGGCCCCTTGCATCCTTTGGACATTGAGGCATATTTCATTACCGGGTGGGTTAACTCCTCAT
>JAJFMO010000612.1 GCA_020697475.1 Paenibacillaceae bacterium
GCGGATTAGCCTCCACTGTAACCGTTAAAGTTCGACAGGACTCCAAACGGAGATAAAACCACATCAGGTCCAATCAATCACCAAACTCACTCCACCGGCTTCATCCGGCCCTCCACGATGTAAGTGCGAATGTCGCGGAACACGTTCGCGCGGTGGAACGCGTACAGTAAGACGAGCGTGACCGGACCCGCGATCAACCCGATCGCTCCGAACAGCTTCAGCCCGACGAACATGGCGATCAACAGCGGCAGCGGATCAAGTCCGACGTTGGATGCAAGCACCTTCGGTTCGAGCAATTGCCTTGCTGCGATCCCTACGCCATAGTTGATGGACAGCCCTACGGCAAAATAAATATCCCCTTGCAGCAGCGAATAAAGGATCCACGGGATCATGACAGCCCCGGTACCGACGTAAGGGATTAAATCGGCGATGCCGACGAGCAGTCCGATCGCTACCGCGTATTTGACATGCAACAGAATCAAACCAGTCATGACGATCACCGCCGTCATCGACACCATAATCAACTGGGCTCGCAAGTAACCGAACAGCGCCTTCTGCAGGTCGGCCCAGATGGACCGGGTCGCATACAACACGCTTTGCGGGAACCAGTCGGCGATTTGATGCGACAAGCGAAACCAGTCTTTACTGATGAAGAAGGATGCAAGCAGAGATATTAGCGCCATTGTGGCGATCTTGGGCAAGGCGGAGACGAGTGCAACGATACTGTTAAAGAAAAAGCTAATGACGAGCGAGCTGAAGTCGGCGATCGTCTTGGCTGTGGAAGACAAGTTGGAATTGATAGTGTTCTGGTAATTCGGATTTTGCTCGTAAAACTGATTCAACTGATCAACTAATTGTTGGAAATCGTTGGAGTTCAGGAAATTGATGAATTGATCCTTCCAGCCGTTGATCTGGTCTTGCAGCGTTTCTGCGAGAGTGCCGAGCTCGACGACAATGTTGGCAACGAGGAAAGAAATAAGCGTAATCGCAAGCCCGAGAAAGACCAGTAAGGAAATGACGACGGCGAGCCAGCGGGGAAGTTTCGCCCTGCGCTGCAGCAGTCGAATCAACGGATTCAGCATATAAGCGATCAGCCAGCCGATAATAAACGGGTACACCAGAGGGATGACGAAATATAGGCACAACGCGATGAGCGTCAGAATGACGGCTACCCAGGCGCCGCGCAAAATTTGTTTGACCAGCAAGGGATTCATCCGCTCGCTCCCTTCATTGTATTGCCATGCAAATATTGTAACACGAAATGACCATAATAAAAGCCATAAACAAAACTTCAGTGTGCGATAACGAATTTCTATGCCTGCTTGGTTCCTTTCATTGGCAAAATAACTTATTATTAATCTATATGCCGTTCGATGATCTGGCCGATCACGCTTCGTTCGAAGAAGTGATCTATTTGCTGTGGTACGGCAAATTGCCGAATGCGACCGAACTGGCGCGTCTACAGAAAGAACTCGACACGTACGCGCAAATTCCGGAGCCGATTATTCGCCAGCTTGAGCTGTATCCGAGACACACAAATTCGATGGCGGCGCTTCGTTCCGCCGTTTCTGCATTGGCTCTGTACGATGAGGAAGCCGAAGACATGAGTCCGGAAGCGAACCTGCGCAAGGCGGCCAAGCTGCAAGCGCAAATTCCGGCAATCATCGCCGCTTACGCCCGCATTCGCGAAGGCAAGCAACCGGTGGCGCCGAAGGCAAGCGCCTCTGTAGCGGAAAACTTCCTTTATATGTTGACGGGGGAGCAACCCGACCGGGTGGCGGTGCAAGCTTTGAACAAAGCGTTGGTGCTGCACGCCGACCATGAACTGAACGCCTCCACTTTCACCGCTCGTGTGACAGTCGCCACGCTGTCGGATATTTATTCCGGCACGACTTCGGCGATTGGCGCTTTGAAAGGTCCGCTGCACGGCGGAGCGAACGAAGCGGTCATGGAGATGCTCGAAGAGATCGGCACCGTGGACAAGGTGGAACCGTATATTACGGAAAAACTGGCCAATAAGGAAAAAATTATGGGATTCGGCCACAGGGTGTACAAGAACGGCGATCCGCGGGCCAAGCATTTGCAAGCCATGTCGCGTGAATTGGGCAAATTGACCGGGCACATGGACTGGTACGATATGTCGATCCAGATCGAGCAGCTGGTAACCAAGCTTAAGGGGCTGAAGCCGAACGTCGATTTTTATTCGGCTTCCGTATATACGTCGCTCGGCATTCCCCGCGATTTATTTACTCCGATCTTCGCCGTCAGCCGCAATTCCGGATGGTCGGCGCACATTTTGGAACAATACGAGAACAACCGCTTGATTCGTCCGCGCGCGGAATACACCGGGCCATCTCATCAGCAATATATTCCGATCAACAAACGTTCATGAAGCGAACTGCGAGCCTACTCGCCATATTTTGAAGGAGGATAAAATCATTATGCCTAAATTTGAACATTACTCCACGCCCACAGAGGGCGAGAAAATTACACTGACGAACGGGAAGCTGAACGTCCCGAACAATCCGATCATCCCGTTTATCGAAGGCGACGGCACGGGTCCGGACATCTGGGCGGCTTCCCAGCGGGTGCTCGACGCTGCTGTGGACAAGGCATATAAGGGTCAGCGCAAGCTTGCCTGGTACGAAGTATATGCCGGGGAGAAGGCGTTCAACAAGTATAACAGCTGGTTGCCTAACGACACGCTGGAAGCGATTCGCGAATACATTGTGGCGATCAAGGGGCCTCTCACGACTCCGATCGGCGGCGGGATTCGTTCGCTGAACGTGGCGTTGCGCCAGGAATTGGATTTGTACGTATGCTTGCGCCCGGTTCGTTATTTCGAAGGCGTGCCTTCGCCGGTGAAACGTCCGGAGCTCGTCGATATGGTCATTTTCCGGGAAAACACGGAAGATATTTATGCCGGTATCGAGT
>JAJFMO010000238.1 GCA_020697475.1 Paenibacillaceae bacterium
CCAGACTCTCACACGTTTGATCCAAAAAATATCGGTCATGAGACACGACCAACAGAGTCCCGCCGAACGATGCAAGCGCCCGTTCCAACTGCTCCCGACTGGCCAAATCCAGATGGTTGGTCGGCTCGTCGAGGATCAATAAATCGTTGTTTTGTAAAATAAGCAGCGCCAGCTTCACCCGCATCCTCTCACCCAGGCTTAAAGCGGCAATCGGCTTGAACAGCAACGCTTCATCGAACCCCATGTTCGCAAGCAGCGTGCGTGCGTGACCGATATCCTCGCGAATCGGGTATTCGTCCTCAAGCAACTCCAGCACCGTTCGGTGGACAGGCAAATCGCCTACATCCTGAGTCAGGCAGCCGACCGTCAAGGACGGACTTACCCATAGCCTGCCGGAATCAACCGTTTCCTCGTTCAGAAAGAGCCGTATCAATGTCGATTTACCGCAACCGTTCGGCCCTAGCAGCCCAACTTTTTCACCTCTACTGATGAAAAAGGAACTATCGCGAAACAAACGTTTCTCTCCATACGCTTTCCCGATTTGCGCCGCCTCGATCATCCTGCGACCGTGCTTGGGCACCTCGTCGCTCCATTCAAATCGCACGGATGCTTCTTCTTTCGGCCTCGGTGCGCCTTCGAATTCGATTTTTTGCAGCCGTTTGATTCGCGATTTGATTTGCTTGTCCATCTTTTTCGCTTTTTTCCGGTGATATTCCTTGAATCCTTCTTCTTTGCGCGATGCGCGGTGCGCTTGCGACGACCAATTGCGTAACCGCTCGATATCCGCTTCAATCTTTCGCTCGGTTTTCATCCGTTCCTCATATTGATGAAGCTGGCTGGCCAGTCTTCTGGCCTTCTCCTCTCGATAAAACGTATAATTACCCGCGTAATCGACTGACCGGCCGTCCTCAAGTTCAACGATTCTGCTGACCGTACGATCGAGAAAATACCGGTCATGAGAAATGATCAGCACCGTGCCGGGGAACGCCTTCAGTTCGTCGATCAACCATTCAACTCCTAGGAAATCCAAGTGATTCGTCGGTTCATCCAAAATCAGCATTTCCGGCGACGCGGCCCAAATTCTGGATAGAGCAAGCCGGGTTCGCTCCCCGCCGCTCAATTGTCCCGGTCGTTCGGCATCCCTGCCCGCCTCTTGCGCCGCTGATTGCTGCAAATATCCGACCTTCATCGCCTTTCGCTGGCGGGTGATCGTTCCGCCATCCGTTTGCAAATCGCCATTCAAAATTTGCACCAGCGTCGATTTCCCGGCCCCGTTCCGACCGACCAAACCGATTTTTTCCCCATACTCCATATCGCAATTTATGTCACTCAGCACCTGAAGATCGCCAAAGCTCTTTCTTACGTGACGGCAACTTATCCATGTCATGTGGAATCCACCTTCCTTTTTTCCGCGAAAATAACGACGAATAGCTCCTCGCAGAGTCTGCGGGAGCGGAAAGGCGGTGCAAAGTCAAGCAGCCCCAATGAAAGCTGCACGGCGCCCGTTTCAGACATACGTCCCCAATTCCGCTCCGCCGACATTCGGCGCAAACTCGTCGCAAACATTTTTCATCAAATGGTTTGTTCGAGTGAATCGGAATTAGTTCCACATGGCGTCTAAACGGATACCTCCTGTTCGTTACATATTGTAACCATAACTGCACGAATCATGAATAGCAATGGAAAAAACGATTATAATTTATTTCCCCATCCCGAACACTTCGGCGATTAGTTGGAAAGAGCGAATACGCGCTTGCTCGTCGTGGATCGGAGCGGTGAGCAGAATTTCCTCCACGCCGAACGTTTCGGCCATGCGGATCAGCCGTTCCTTCACTTGATCCGGCGTCCCAACGATTCTTCGGCGGCGAATCTGATCCAGCTGAAACCGGTCCATCTCCGAATACGGATAGTCGAGAGCCGTCTGGACGGAGGGCAGCCAAGCCATCTCTTTGCCTGTGCGGATTCCGAGGAAAAACAAGTTGCCGCTCATCGCCAACCGTTCAGCTTCTTCGACTGTCTCTGCGCAGATGGCAAGCGTGGCGATCATGGACCGTGGGCGGTCTTCCAATTGCGGATTCGGTTCAAAATGGTCGCGATAATAACGCGTCGCTTCCTCGCCGCCCGGCGAACCGAAAAATTCCGCGAATGCGTACGAAGTTCCCAAGGCTGCGGCGATACGCGCGCCTTCCGAGCTTGAGCCTAGCAGCCAGATCTCGGGCATCGTGACGATGGAAGGCGCCGCCAACAGCTTCTCAAACGGATGCCCCGCCGGCATCTCCCCGCGAAGGTAGCCAATCAGATCCAACACCTGTTGGGGAAACCGATTCACATCTACGAACTTGTCCTGCTGCAGCGCCCTTGTGGCGATTGGCATACCGCCTGGAGCGCGGCCTAGGCCAAGATCGATGCGTCCCGGGTGAAGCGCCTCCAGCAGCCGGAAATTTTCCGCCACCTTATAGGCACTGTAATGGGGCAGCATAATACCGCCGGAGCCAACACGTATTCGCGATGTCGCCGCCGCCAAGTGGGCGATCAACACCTCCGGGCTGGAGAAGGCCAATGCGGGCATCCCGTGATGCTCCGACACCCAATACCGCGAATAGCCGAATTGCTCCGCCGCTTGAATAAGACGCGTCGCCTCCTGCAACGCATCGCCGGCCGTGCGTCCCTCGCCGACATGCACTTGATCCAACACGCCCAACTTAACCATCTGGTCCTCCTTAGATAACCCCACAAAGTGTACCCTAGAACGTCCGGTTGAATTTTTCCAATAGTTTGCCGAAATCGATGCTCTCTTCATCCGTCCACTCTTTCAGCTTCTCGGTCAGCCGATCGAGCCGCGCCTGTCGGCAATCCTCCATCTCTTTCGCACCCAATTCGGTGATCTCGAAAGAGCACGCTCGACCGTCATCCGGATCGGGCGTCCTCACGACGTAACCTTTGCTCTCCAGCGCCGCCGTCTGACGACTCACCGTGGAGATATCCAGCAGGAATTCTTCAGCCAGCGCCTTCACGCCGGCAGAGCCGCGCCGATCGATTTGACGCAGCAATAAATACGCCGATCGGTCGAGGTTGCCGATATTTTTTTTGTTTTGCACAATGGAAGTGATGTGCCGAATCAATACCGCCAATTCCAGCTCGATCGTCTCCAAAGACTCTCGTTTCATGTTGCTACCTCCGCTTGTTCCTACATCATATTATTTCTATTGACATCGATTTGCATCGTTGTATAATACTTTTTATGTAGTTTCATCATACAACTTGTTGCAAAGGGAGTCAAAAATATGTCGTCCTCTTCCACAACCGCCTCCGCCCTTGCGCCGGAAGCGCAAGGAGGCTTGCTGCAGCAGCCGAAAGCGGTATGGGCTGTGTTCTTCGCCTGTATCATCGCCTTCATGGGCTTAGGCTTAGTCGATCCGATCTTGCCTGCCATCGCCAAGCAATTGAACGCCTCTCCCAGTGAAGTAACGTTGCTGTTCACCAGCTACAACGCTGTCATGGCGGTCGCCATGCTCATCACCGGAGCGATCTCGTCCCGTCTCGGCATCAAGTGGACGCTGCTGCTCGGCATCGTCATTATCGCCGCCTTCTCCGCTCTCGGCGGACTGTCCAACGGCATCTGGCTGCTCGTCGGGTTGCGCGGCGGCTGGGGGCTCGGCAACGCCTTGTTCGTAGCGACCGCGCTAACCGCCATTGTCAGCTTATCCAATTCCGGCACTGCCAAATCGATCATCCTCTACGAAGCTGCCATCGGGCTTGGCATTTCCGTCGGACCGATTTTGGGCGGTGAGCTTGGAGCGATCTCATGGCGCGGGCCGTTCCTCGGCGTCGCCGCCTTGATGGCGATCGCCTTCATCGGCTTAATCGCCATGATGCCCAATGCAAGCAGCGGCAAAGCTGTCCGCAAGAAAACGTCGTTCCTTGATCCGTTCCGGGCCATGAAGCACCGTTCTCTCGTCGTTTTCGGACTGGCCGCCTGCCTCTATAATTTCGGCTTCTTCACCTTATTGGCGTACGCGCCGTTCGTCATGGGTCTTGACGCGCATGGGCTCGGTTACGTCTTCCTCTGTTGGGGTATCCTGCTCGCCGTTACTTCCGTGTTCATGGCCCCGAAGCTGCAACAGCGATTCGGAACGATCAGCGCAATGTGCGGCATGCTGCTTTTATTCGGCTTGGTTCTGCTCGCTATAGGCATCTGGACGGACACCCAGTGGGTCGTGATCGCCGCCGTCATCTTCGCCGGGGCGCTGCTCGGAAACAACAATACGCTGATTACGACCGCTGTGATGAACGCGGCGCCGATCGAGCGCTCCACGGCGTCGGCAGCGTACAGCTTCCTGCGGTTTATCGGCGGGGCGATCGCTCCCTATCTCGCCGGCAAATTGGCGGAAGTGTTCAACCCGCACGTTCCGTTCATCGTCGGCGCCGTGTTCGTCATGATCTCCGTCGTGTTCATCGCTGTCAACCGGAAGCATGTAAACCATGTCGACCGCGTCGCATCAGGGCACTAAGCGCGGGATTGCTCGCGCATGAACTTCTGCACATCGTCCATCGTCGGAATTTCGCTTGCGCCGCCTATGCGCAGGCAAGCGAGCGAGCCGCAAGCGTTGGCCAGCTCCAGCAGCTCTGTGCCGCGCAAGCCTTGCAAATAGCCGCAAATAAAGCCGGCATTGAACGAATCTCCCGCCCCGGTTGTGTCGACCGGGGTGATTTTTTGCGCAGCCAAGTCGTATCGATTACCTCCTTCATCGACGTAGGAAGATCCTTGAGAGCCGCGCTTGACCGCCACAATATGATGCCCTTGCGGCAACGCCGAGGCTAGGCCCTCCTCGACCACGCCGGGAAAAATCCGTTCGATTTCATCCTCGCTCGGCATGAACAGGTCGGTGTGCGGCAGCAAGGCGGCGATCCGCCCGGCATCCCAATCTTCCCGAGGGTCCCATCCGGTATCGAACGACGTCGTGACCCCCGCCGCCCGCGCCCGCTCGTACAGCGGAGCCCAGTCTCCGCGCATCGCCTCCTGCAGGAAGTAGGAACCGAAATGCAGATGATCCGCTCGCTCCAGCATGTCCCCTGGCATATGTTCGGGACGCAAGCAAGGAATCGTGCCCATGTAAGTCATAAGCGCCCGGTCTTTGGCCGTCGAAAGCGAAAGCGTCACTCCGGTTTGCCGATGGGGATCGAGGTGCACGTGCGCGGTATCGACCCCTTTTTGACGAAGCTGATCTATACAGAAATGCCCGAACGAATCATCCCCCACGAGGCTCACCATCTTGACATCCACGCCAAGGCCGGCCAACACACAAGCCGTAATCGCCGAGGACGAGCCCAGCACCACGTCGAAGCGGTCAAGCAGCTTCTCGCGGTTGAACTCCGGCATCACATCGGCTGCGGAAGCGATCAAATCGACATTCAGTTCTCCAAGTATATATACCGTGGTCATTCGAGCCAACTCCTTATTTACAACGGTGAAATATGCGATACAATAGAAGCTACTATTTTTTTCATGGGGAAAAGAGGAGTACATATGAAAGCTGTGTCCGCCATCCAGGCCGGTGACCCAGGCAGACGAACAATCTTCAGCATCCTGTTCGCGATCAGCTTCGTCCATCTGTTGAACGATACGATCCAATCGGTCGTACCGGCGATTTTTCCGATTATTAAGGAATCGTTGCTATTATCCTATACCCAGCTGGGGTTGATCGCCCTGGCGCTCAATATTACGGCATCGCTGCTGCAGCCGTTGATCGGCCTCTATAGCGATACCCGCCCGAAGCCATACTTGCTGCCGCTCGGCATGGCTTCCACCTTGCTTGGCGTGTTAATGCTGTCGCTCTCTGCGCATTTCTGGATGATTCTGCTGTCGGTCGTGCTGATCGGTATCGGCTCCGCCTCGTTTCACCCGGAATCGTCGCGCATCGCCTACTTAGCCGCAGGCAACCGGCGCGGGTTGGCGCAGTCAATTTTCCAGGTGGGCGGCAACTCCGGGCAGGCACTCGCACCGATTATGACGGCGCTCATCTTCGTACCGCTTGGCCAATTCGGCATCATCTGGTTCACGATCGCCGCTGGGTGCGCGATTATTTTGCAGACATTCACGGCGCGATGGTACAGCGGACAGTTGAAGATCCACCCATTCTTGTGCTGCTGGTGACGACCAAGATGTGTTACTTGTCGGGGATGACAAGCTTTTACCCGTTCTATCTGATGGAGCATCGCGGTCTCACGATCGACAAAGCGCAGTTGTACATCTTCGTCTTCCTCGTCGCCGGAGCGATCGGCACGTTCATGGGCGGCCCGCTCGCCGACTTCTGGGGAAGGCGCAACGTGATCTGGTTTTCCATCATCGGGGCGTTGCCGTTCGCCTTCCTGCTGCCGTATGCCAACTTGTTCTGGAGCGCCGTGCTGCTGTTTGTCATCGGGATAACGATTATCGCCAGCAGCTCTGTCGTCGTTGTGTACGCCCAAGAGCTCGTACCCGGCAAAATCGGCACCGTCTCCGGCCTGTTCTTCGGCTTGTCGTTCGGCATCGGCGGCCTGGCCGCAGCGGCGCTCGGAGCGCTGGCCGACTGGACCAGCCTCGGGCTCGTCATTCACTTGTGCGCGTTCTTACCGCTGCTCGGCTTGCTCACCATCTTCCTGCCGTCCGACCGCAAACTGCGTGAGTGGGCGAATCAGGCGGAGTTGGAGTCCTCAGGCGCAAAATGAATATGTATATCCAGCACCTCGGAGCGGCTGGCTAACCGCAAAGGAGGGCCCCAGAAACCGAAGCCGCTGGAGACGACGATGTGCGTGGCCCCCTTCTTCAAGTATCCCCAATCCACTTCGAAGAGACGCCGGGTAATCCAGTGAAAAGGAAACATCTGGCCGCGATGCGTATGCCCCGATAGCTGTAAATCGATGCCGCTCTCCACCGCCTCCTCCAGCTTGGCCGGTTGATGATCCATCAGGATGAGCGGGGACGCGGGGTCGACGCCTTCGAGCAGCGCCTTCAGGGGCATGCGCCCTTTGGCGCCGCCCATCCGCGTCGCAGCGCGGTCTTTGCGGCCGATGAGGGTGATGCCGTCCGGGAGGCGGATCGTGCGATCCATCAGCACCTCGATGCCGATTTCGCGCATAGCTGCCGCGTATTCATCGATCGCACCGCCGATGTATTCGTGGTTGCCGAGAATCGCGTACGTGCCGAGCGGAGCCTGCAGCTGTCGCAGCCGTTCGGGCATGCCGAGACGAATGAACGGGCCGATGTCGTCGTCGAGCACGTCGCCGGGCAGCAAGATCAGATCCGGTTCAAGAGCGCGGATCTGCTGGACAAGCCGGGCGATATGCCCGTGGCCGACCATCGCGCCGAGATGCAGGTCCGAGGCGACAGCGATGCGCAAGCGTCGGCGGGATCCGGCGGCTTTGCGGATCGTGATGTCGTAACGCCGCACGATCGGCCGCCAAGCGTTGAACGAGCCGTAGGCGATAATGACGGCGAACACAACGAGCAGGCCGATGCCGACGTCAAGGGTGGTCGGAGCCGGGGCGGCTCCCGCTAAGCGGAACGCGAGCGCGACGAGGTCGGCGATCGGCAGCAAAAGGAGGCCGTAGGTCATGAAGACGAACCACCAGGAGCCGGTAATTTTCAGCAGGCGGGCAAGCTTGGGCAGCCGTTTGGCCACCAGCCTGGCGGTGATGTACGTGGTGCCGACGAGCCAGAAGATCAGCCAATAGGCCACCAGCCCTCCCCCGTCGAACGTAACGCCCGCCGCATCGAGAAATATAAGCAACTGGGTGCCTACGTAAATATTGATCAGTATAAAAATCGTTAGAATAATAGCGATAATCCCCGCAAAAGGCAGTTTGATCGCGAATCCCCCCTCTTTATTTAATAAACCGGACGTCGGCCGCGCGAACGATTACCAAAGGCGTTATTCCCGCTAAATGGCCGTATTTTCAACTCTTACGATTGCCACAGACGCTATTTGCACGTTTGGACCTCCAATAGAGGCAAAAATGGCAAATAGCGTCGCATCCAATCGTTAGAACGGGAAAACACGAATTATGTCCGAAATAGCGTTGTATAAAGTCGTTAGAATCGTGAAGCCATTTACTTCCCGCTCGCCCGCACAACCAGCCGGATCGCGATCCCAGTGGGATCGGACGCCATCCAGCCCTCGCCGCTCTCGATCGCCGATACCGGCGAACCGGCGCTCTTCAGCCGCTCGACCACAGCCGCCACGGCGTCCGCATCGGGCAGTTCGATCGTGTACCACGCGAGCCCGGTGCTGTTCGGAGGCGGCAACGGTGCGCCTGCGCCTTGCCAAATATTCAACCCGAGGTGATGGTGATACCCTCCCGCCGAGACAAATAACGCACCTGCCTGCCGCAAGTAATCCGCCATCATGTCGAAGCCGAGCACGCCGCAATAAAACTTCTCCGCCTCCGCCAAATTCGCCACGTGCAAATGCACATGCCCGATGATCGTCTCCGGCGGCATCGCCGTATCCGCATGCCCGGCGGCCAGCGCGAGCAGTCCTTCCCAATCGATCGGGTCGGTGGCCATCTTCACCTGTCCTCTTGCATCATGCTCCCACTCGTCTCGCGGGCGGTCGCGATAAATTTCGATCCCGTTCTGATCCGGATCGGAAATGTACAGCGCCTCGCTCACCAGGTGATCCGCCTGTCCGATATGGATCCCGCTGGCAGCCAGCCGGCGTAAGGCAATGCCCAGCGCTTCCCGCGTGGGCAAAAGAATCGCAAAATGATACAACCCGCTGAATCGCCCCTTCGGAGTGACGACCGCATCGGGCACTTGCTCAAGCACGAGCAACGTCCGATCCCCGCCTGCACCTAAGTAGGCAACATCCCCTTGCCGATTCTCAACCTGCAGCCCGACGACATCCCGATAAAAGGCGATCGACCGATCCAAATGGCTAACCTTCAGCCTTACTTCCCCCAATGATGTTGCCGGATCCATTTTTGCCGCCATCTTGGTCCCTCCTGCGACTTTTCAACTTATTCTCGCCTACCCTCTTGCCGCCTATCGCCGCGCCGACAGCCCTTACTGCGGAAGGGCGGCCAATTCGACTCGCAATCTCCGAGTAAGTACTCTTATCGCCGAAGCCGATGTCGCCCAGTGCCTGCCACACCGCACATTGAAATGGCGTCCCGTACAAATCCACAACCGATCCGAACTGTTTCCGCTCCCCTTGCAAATACTCCCGCAGCTCTGCCAAGTAAGGAAGCATCGCTTCGTCGTCCCGCATGAGAACTCCGCCCTTAATACGCTTGCTCACCCATTGTGCCAGCACTTCATAAGGCTCGCCCGGCAAGCTGACGTAGCACAGTCCCCGTTGCGTAGCCGCAACGTGCAAAGCCCAGCCCCCAACCACAACATGAGACCAATAAACCATCGTTTTCTCTTGCAACCTTGTCATCCTCTCGTCGCCTCCTCTATTCCCTCAATTATACCTTCCGTGTAGAGCGAAGAAAGCAACAAGGGAACATTTTCGAATAAACGAGCAAGATTTCAATATCCCTCATTATACTACAAACGTTGCCAAAATACCCTCGACCCGGGGCACCGATCGCCTCTCAACAGCCCCCGGACGAAGAGACGTTCGAGCGCCAGCCGCGCACCAGCAGCGTTACCTACGACCGATCCGCTCTCGCACTTTGCTCAGCGTCGGAGCCGCCAACTCCCGCGCCTTCCGCGCCCCTTCGGCAAGAATCCGGTCCAACTCAGCCGGGTCGGCCAACAACTCCCTATACTTACGACGCGGCTCGGCTAAAAATTCGTTCATCACCTGGAACAACTCCCGTTTCGCCTCTCCCCAGCCGATCCCTTGCAACAGCTTTTCCCGGAACGCTCGCGTCCGTTCCACCTCGGCAAACTCCTTGTACAGCAGAAACACCGAAGAATTGTCCGGGTCTTTCGGCTCGTTCGGCAGCGTCGAATCGGTCTTGATTCGGGCAATCAGCTTGCTCAATTCCTCCTCCGGCTCGAAAAGCGGGATCGTATTGCCGTAGCTCTTGCTCATCTTCCGGCCGTCCAGTCCGGGAATGACCGCCGTCGTCTCGCCCATCAGATGACGCGGCAGATTAAACGTCTCGCCATACTGGCGATTGAACGCTTCGGCGAGATCCCGAGCAATTTCCACATGCTGCGCCTGGTCTTTGCCGACCGGCACCAGATCGCTCTGGAACAGCAGGATATCCGCCGCCATCAGAATCGGGTACGTGTACAAGCCCATATTCACACCGGCATCCGGGTCGACACCGGCTTGTTCATTGCGCTCAACAATCGCCTTGTAGGCGTGGGCGCGATTCATCAGCCCTTTGGGTGTCAAGCAAGACAGAATCCAAGTCAGTTCAAAAATTTCCGGCACATCCGACTGGCGATAAAACACGACCTTGGACGGATCGAGCCCCAAAGCAAGCCACGTTGCCGCAATCCTATACGAAAGCTCGCGAAACTCGCGGGCGTCCTGAATTAAGATCAGTCCATGGTAGTCGGCGATAAAGAACAACACGGTGCGCCCGCCTTCTTGCACTTGCCCGCTCTTCAGCACATGCTCCATCTCCTGAGCGGTCTTCCCCATCGGCGTCCTCGCCAACTCCAGCGCCGGTTTGATCGCGCCGATGTAATTTCCGACGTGCACTTTGCCCGTCGGCTTGATGCCTGTGATTACGATTTCTTTGGTTGGTGCAGCCATTTGGCCCATCCTCCTCTAGTTTTCGGGGTCCCCGCAAAGCACTTGAATCGGCTTCTTAGTCCTACTCCACTTTGTGGGGTCATTCCTTGTAGAATTAAAAAGGGGCGCTCATCCTTAATAAAAAGGACGAGTCACCCCGTGGTACCACCTTGATTAGCCCGCATTCCGCAGGCTCGCTTTAACGTATCGCCGCATCAGCAGGCTTCAAGCCCGGCACGGGAATACGCGTCCCTCTTAACGGTGGGACAGGTCGCCAAAGCCTACTCTTGCACGCTGAATGCGCCGTTTTCGGTTTGGAAGCTCGGAAGCCCACTTCGGCAACACCGCTCGCGCTGATTCTCACCAAGGATGTGCATTGCGCATCCAACCATCAGCTCTCTGAAGCGGCCTGTGCTGCGTACTCTCTTCGTCATCGCCATGCATATGGGAATGTATAGTTGTAAGTTATACAACAATCTCGCCGACGTGTCAACACCGAATTGTCCATATCGAAATCTTGCTCTTTCATCCAAAAAATGTTCCCTCAACCGTCCCACACAAGTTATACTCGTCATAGGAGGAGTACGAAATGATGACCGATGAGCAGTGGCAAGCAATTGTGAATAACGACCCGGCCCACGACGGACGCTGGTTTTATGCAGTGAAGACGACCCGCATCTTCTGCCGGCCTTCCTGCAAATCCCGGCCGCCGCTTCGCATCAACGCCGTATGTTTCGCTGCAGCCGACGAGGCGATCGCCGCCGGATTTCGCCCTTGCAAGCGGTGCAAACCAACCGGCGAACGATTGCCGGACGAGGAATGGATCGCTCTCGTAGCGGATTACATTAACCGCCATTTCGCTTCAGAACTATCGCTGCACCACCTGGCGGAAGCTTGCCACGGCACGCCGTTCCATCTGCATCGCACATTCAAGAAAGTCCGCGGAATTACCCCGGCCACTTACATCCAACAAACGCGCATCGCTGAGGCGCAAGTGTTGCTCTCCTCAACCGAACTTTCCGTAGCCGAAATCGGCGCTCGGGTCGGGCTGGCCAATCCTTCGCATTTTGTCGCCCTATTCAAGAAAATCTACGGAACAACACCGAACCGTTTTCGCGCACAAAATACTTAATCTTCCTTGCCGAACAATCGGTCCAAATAAGCTTTGTTATGCAGCATGCTCGGGTGATTCGGATTCATCGATAGGGCGATTTCGTTATGCCGGTACGCCTTCTCGAATTCTCCTGCACGGTCGTAACAGAGGCAGAGCTGCACATGGGGAAGCCACGTCCACGCCGCCATATCGACCATCCCAACGGTCGCCGGGGGTTCGCCAAGCGTGATCGCCAGCTTATACCAGTACGTCGCTTGCTTCAGCTTCCCTTGCTCGAAAAACAATGTGCCCAGCCCGCAGCAAGCTTCAGCCCGAGGCGTATCGGCCGCGAACGTTCGAAACAGCGCTTGCATTTGTTTACCTTGGTCGCCCAGACGACCGTAGATGTCGGCCATTTTCAGACAAGCGGCAATTACATCCTCGACCCAACCGGCTCCCTCCGAGCAAAAACGCTCGTAAACCGTCACCGCTTCCTCCAACCGCGAGTGGTCGTACAGCTCGTTCGCGTAATAGTACAAGTCGCGCGGGCTGAACCGCTCGCCTGCTAGGAGCCTTTTTTCATAAATTCGCAGATTTCGGTCTGTATATTCTTTCACTTTCCTATGCGTCACGGCTGCATCGCTGTAAAAACTGATGCCGCTCACCTGCAAAAACTCGTGTACAGCTCCCTTCCAGCGAAACCCGCGATCCCGCCGAACCAGACGGTTGCGCCGCATGCTGAACAGCGGATTGCCTGCTTCGTCGAACGTCAGATGATACGGCATCATCACTGCATCAACCGATCTGTCCAACGTTTGCTTCAGCTGCAGCCAGCCGGCCTTGTCCCGCTCCTCGATCACGTCGTCGGCGTCCAGCCACATGATATATTCTTTGGTCGCTTGGCGAAACGAATAATTCCGCGCTGCGGCGAAATCGTCACGCCACTTGTAATCGAGCACTTTGTCGGCGTACCGTGCCGCAATTTGCTTGGTCTCATCGGTCGACCCGGTATCGACCACGATGATTTCGTCCGCTATGTCCGCCGCCGATTTCAGACATCGCTCCAACATCGCTTCCTCGTTCTTCACAATCATGCACAGACTGATCGTAATCATCGCACATGTCACCCCATACCAATACATATGCCGGTCTGGAAAGGCTTGTGCCAACGATTTGG
>JAJFMO010000239.1 GCA_020697475.1 Paenibacillaceae bacterium
CCCTTGATGATCCTTCGTAAAAACTTTGCTTCCAAAACATCCCGTGATCGCCGGCCATCTCGCCATGATCGCTCAAATAGACGATGTAGGTCTCCCCGGCAAGAGATTTCGCCGCCTCCAATACCCGGCCGATCAGCTGATCCAGGCGATTGATTAGTCCGGCATAACTCGCGCGAACGATGGCGATCTGCTCTTTGGTGGCACTATCTATGTTAAGACGCCGGAACCAGTCTTTCACCCATGGATGCAGCGGCTCGTCATCCTTCGGGATGCCTTCCTCCCCGCCCAGTGCGGATTCCGCCTGCTCGTACAAATCGGGCGGGCAGATAAACGTCGGATGCGGGCCGTACCAGCCTACCGTTAGGAAGAGCGGACGCTGTTGGTTGGTTGCTGCTTGGGGCGTTTGGGACGCTTCAGCTTGGGATCGGCTTCGCTCCGCCAGGAAAGTCTCGCATGCTGCCGTCACCGCCTCGTCGTAGCGCAACACCGGGCTGTCTCCCGGTCCGGCGCATTCGAGCGACTTCATCCCTTGCGCGGCGCTGCCTTTCAGCGGCCCGTAGGGTGTCGTCGGGCCGCCGTTGTACGTCGGTGTGATGTCGCCGACGAGCCGGGTCTCGTACCCATGCCGTTGGTCTGGCCCTTTAAAGTGCATCCGGCCGCACAGCACCGTCTCGTACCCGGCGATGCCCAGCGCGTGCGCGAATGTCGGTATTTCCGACGCCAGTTGGTGCTCGTTAGACCACACTTGCGTCCGGTACGGGTGTCGGCCGGCCAGCATCGACATGCGCGACGGCACGCAGAACGGCGAGTTGCAGTACGTCTGCGCAAAGCGCACCCCGCCCGTCGCCAGCCGGTCCAAATTCGGCGTATGTACGTAACGGCTGCCGGAACAGCCCATCCAATCGGCGCGATGTTGATCCGAAACGAGCAGAATAATGTTCGGTTTGTCCATGGCTTTCGCTCCCTGGTGGATAAAATGTGGAAGGTGTGCGCCGCTGCGGCACACACCTTCAGTCTACCCGATGGGAGCTGTCTTGTCATTGCACAAAATTCCAGTTTGTTATACTTATCTCTTGATGAAATTATTTTATGTCTTCGAGCTGCAACGGCGGCAGCTTAAAGGATCACGTCCAACGTTTTGCCCAGCCGGCTGCTTTCCAATGCCAGCTCGATCAAGCGAACGGCGTTGCGGGCCTCTTCCGGCTTGACGGCCAGTTCGGCGCGTCCGGTGACGCCGTCGGCAATATTTTGATAGTAGGCGGTGTAGGATCCTGTAATAGTCTGGATTTGTCCGGTCACGTTCAGCCCGTTGATCGCCGTGTTCAGCGTTCCCCATAACGTTTGCGGCTCTTTACCCCATTGGGGGGTGCGGGGAGTTTTCCCCTCTTTCAAAGCGTCTTCCTGTGGGTCGATGCCATACTTGACGAACGAACCCAACGTTCCGTGCAGCACGTAGCGCGGGCCCGGTTCGCGGTTCAGCTTGGACGACTTCACCGATACCCGAAGCCCGTCGGCATACCTCAACTTGATATCGAAATAATCGGTGGCGACCCCGCCTTCGCGCAGAATCCCGACGTCCGCCGTCAGCGTCTGGGGAATCCCGAACATCGAGAGCGCTTGGTCAAAAAAATGAACGCCCAGATCATACAAAATCCCCGTCCCCGGAGCGTCCCATTCACGCCAGCGCGCCGTGCTGACTTCCGGATTGTAGCGGTCCCAGTGGAGGTTGCACTCCGCCAGCTTACCTAACAAGTGGCTATTTACGATCTTGGCGACCGTCATGTAATCGCCGTCCCATCTGCGGTTATGGAACACGCTTAAGACCTTGTTGCGCTCTTTGGCCAGAGCAATCAACTCATCCGCTTCGGCAGACGTCGCGGTAAACGGCTTCTCCACGACGACGTGCTTGCCTGCGAGCAACGCTTCCTTCGTCAGTTCGACGTGATCCGTGCTCGGCGTGGCGACTACGACGATGTCGATCGAGGCATCCTGGAACAGATCCTGCGCGTCCTTCACGATTTCCACCCACGGATATTTGGCTTTGGATTTTTCGCTGCGGCGTTCCACCACTTTCTTCAGGTGCAGGTTCGGCACACACGTCAGCACCGGTGCATGAAACGTGCTCCCCGCGAACCCGTATCCGATTAATCCGACATTCAGTTTATCTCCCATGAACATTCTTCCTTTCTGTTGTGGAGCTTTAGCCCGACTTGGTCGACAGGCTGGCGCTTCTGGGCTGTTTAAGGCCATATCTGGCCTTAGCCGGCCATTCGGGCATCTCCCGTTGCATTTAAAGCTTAAAGCCATTTCTGGCCTTAGTTCATGCCAATCCGATCCTTCACGGCGGTTTAAGGCCATATTTGGCCTTAGCCGGCCATCAGGGCATCCTTCGTTGCTTTTAAAGCCATTTCTGGCCTTAGTTCATGCTAATCCGATCCTTCACAGCAGTTTAAGGCCATATCTGGCTTTAGCCGGCCATTCGGGCATCTCCCGTTGCTTTTAAAGCCATTTCTGGCCTTAGTTCATGCTAATCCTATCCTTTACGGCAGTTTAAGGCCATATCTGGCTTTAGCCGGCCATTCGGGTATCTCCCTTTGCTTTTGAAGCCATTTCTGGACCTAGTTCAGGCTAATCCGATCCTTCACGGTTGTTTAAGGCCATATTTGGCCTTAGGTTGCAGAGACGCACCTTACCCCGATAAATAATGCTAATTAGTTCTGGCCTTATCCGATTTATCCTATTTCTGCTCACCAAATTCTAACGTTTAAACCGTTTACCGTACCCATACGCCCTCTAACTAATTATTAATTTAAATTGTTGGTTACGATATAGTAGAATTTTGCGTCGTTCCCACGGGGTGCGGTGCTTTACGGCATATCTGCCGTTAAATTCCACATTCAACCTCGGGATGCAGTACTTTACGGCATATCTGCCGTTAAATGCTACATCCGACTCGAGATGCAGCACTTAACGGCATTTCGGCCGTTAACTGCTACGTTTGCACTCTGAGGGCGGCACTTTACGGCATTTCGGCCGTTAAATGCCTCATCCAACCTTTGGACGCAGCACTTAACGGCATTTCGGCCGTTAGCTGCTACGTTTGCACTCTGAGGGCGGCACTTTACGGCATTTATGCCGTTATCTGTCGCACAAACCGTCGTGTGGCAGTGGTTTACGCCATTTTGACCGTTATTCGATTGACCAAACTAAACCAAACCGCAGAAGGCTCCGCTCAATTGCCGTACCGGTACAGTCTTTAGCGGATCTACTTTACGATGGACAGCCGCTTACTTGCTTACCAGCCCAAAGCCTTCTTCCCTGCTTCCAAAGCAGTGACGATGCGATCCACGTCGTAGACACTTCCGCGCCATACTCCGCCGCTCACCGCCTGTAGCGCCGCCCACAGCCGAGTGTCGTCCGGCAAGTTAGGATCTTGGGCCAAGTCGGGATGCGGTTCCCGGCCGGCCAAAATCGCCGCCCCTTCTTCGGGCGTCACCCGCTGTTCGCCGTGGCCGACAAAATGAATCGTGCCCTCCAATCGATTGCGATCGACCGCAATCTCGATCACATCGCCGTCTTGCAGCTTGCCAATCGGCCCGCCTGCCAAAGCTTCGGGGCCAACGTGGCCGATACACGCCCCTGTCGAGACGCCGGAAAACCGGGCGTCGGTAATGAGCGAGACGTGCTTGCCGAACGGCAAATATTTGAGCGCCGAGGTGAGCTGGTACGTCTCCTCCATCCCGGTGCCGCACGGCCCGCGGCCGATCAACACCATCACGTCGCCCGCCTCGATACCGCCGGTCTTGATCGCGCGAATCGCCGCCCGCTCGGACGTGAACACCTTGGCTTTGCCTGTGTGGCGATATACGCCGTCCTCGCCGATGACCGTCGGATCGATGGCCGTCGACTTGATCACCGAGCCCTCCGGCGCTATGTTTCCCGTCGGAAACGTCACCGTCGACGTCAACCCGCGCGCCCGCGCCTGATCCGGACTCATAATCACGTCGTCCGGATCGATTCCGTCGGCTTCCATCAGCCGACTTCGCACTTGCGTACGTCGCTCCGATTGCTCCCACCAATCGAGCACACTGCCTAGCGTCTCGCCGGTGACAGTCAGCGCCGACTCCTCCAGCACGCCCAGCCGCCGCAAATGCAGCATCACCTCCGGTACGCCGCCGGCCAAGAAAGCACGCACCGTCGGGTGGTGCTCCGGCCCGTTCGGCAACACGCTGACGAGCCGCGGTACGCTGCGGTTGACGCGAATCCAATCGTCGACCGTCGGGATCTTGCATCCGGCCGCATGAGCGATCGCCGGAATATGCAGCAGCAAGTTCGTCGAACCGCCGAACGCCGCGTGAACAACCATCGCGTTGCGAATCGCCGCATCGGTCACAATGTCGCGCGTCTTCAGCCCCCGCGCGGCCAACCCCAATGCAGCTCGGGCCGACTGACGGCCGAGCTCCTCCCACACCGGCTGGCCCGATGGCGCCAGCGCCGAATGCGGAAGCGCCAGACCCATCGCTTCCGCCACAACCTGCGCCGTCGCGGCGGTGCCAAGAAACTGGCACCCGCCGCCCGGCGTGGCGCAAGCGAGGCAGCCGAGCTCGGCCGCCTCGGCCAAAGACAACTCGCCGGCGGAGTAGCGCGCGCCGATCGTCTGCACCTTGCCGGCGTCTTCGCCGCTCTCCGGCGGCAACGTCACGCCGCCCGGCACGACGACGCACGGCAAGTCGCGCATGCCCGCGAGCGCGATCATCATCGCCGGCAAGCCTTTGTCGCAGGTGGCGGCGCCAACCACCGCATCGCGAGTCGGCAGCGAGCGGATCAGCCGCCGATACACGATCGCCGCATCGTTGCGGTACGGCAGCGAGTCGAACATGCCCGTCGTACCCTGAGTGCGCCCGTCGCACGGGTCGCTCACGTAGCCGGCAAACGGCACGCCTCCCTGCGCCCGCACCTCAAGCGCCGCCGCCTGCATCAACAGGCCGATTTCCCAATGGCCGGTGTGATACCCGAGCGCGATCGGCGTCCCGTCCTCGGCGCGAATGCCGCCTTGTGTGCCAAGGATCAGCACTTGCTTGCCCGTAAGCCGCTCGGGTTGCCAGCCCATGCCGACATTTTGCGACCATCCGAACAAGTCCCCGCTTGGAGCATCCTTCAACATCTCAGACGTCAGCGGCAGCGACCCACCCGGTCCCGGCGCCTTCGTCTTGATGTCGTACAGCTCTGAACCATCGTCCCCCATAATGTATCGAAACGATTCGCCCTTCACATCACCATTCGCATTACTCACCGTTTCCAGCTTCCCTTCCCGCAGTTTCCCCATCCCGTAAGGCTGTGCCTTTATCGCGCCGTCCAACCGCCGTCGATCGTCAGCGACGATCCGGTCACGAACGACGACGCCTCCGATGCGAGAAACACCGCCGCACCGCCAAGCTCGTCAGGTTCGGCCCAACGCCCCAGCGGGATGTTGTCGAGGAAATACTTGCTCGCCTCCGGGTTGTTGATCACCGGCGTATTGATCTCCGTCGCAAAAGGCCCCGGACAAAGCGCATTTACTGTAATATTGTAAGGCGCCAGCTCCAGCGCCAGCACTTTCGTCATCTGAATTAATCCGCCCTTGCTCGAACAATAGGCGATCCTCTCCGGCAGCCCGACCAGCCCAAGCATCGACGCCAAATTGATGATCCGCCCCCAGCCCTGTTCCTTCATCTTCTTGACGACAGCGCGCGCGCACAAATACGGCCCTTTCAAATTCGCTCCCTGCACCAGATCCCAGCTCGCCTCATCGAACTCCTCCACCGGCTTGCGCACATTAATTCCGGCGTTGTTGATCAAGATATCTATCTTCCCAAAATGTTCCGCCACCGCTTGCACAACCGACTCCACTTGCGAGGCGTTCGTCACGTCGAGCGCATACCCCTGAGCAGACTGCCCCGTCGCCTGTGCGATCGAACGCGCTGCCTCTTGCGCCCGCTCCTCATCGCGGCTTGTCACCGCGACAGACGCCCCCGCCTCCGCAAGCGCCTTCGCCATCGAGAGCCCTAGGCCCCGGTTTCCTCCCGTTACCAATGCCACTCGGCCATCCAACCGAAACCGATTCATTACCGACATCCAAATCTCCCCTCTCTTTG
>JAJFMO010000240.1 GCA_020697475.1 Paenibacillaceae bacterium
TTCGTCAAATACGACCATACTTCGTCGACAGAATGGTTCCAGTGCCGCTCGAATGTGGCGGTATAACCGACGCCGTCCTTCGTAATGTAAGCCAACATCCACACTCACTCCTCTATGAAAAATGGAAAAGAACTTCGATTCGCCTTAACGAACCAAAGTCCCTCCTAAAATCTACCGACTAATTGATGGCATTAATTATTTTTGGCTCGCTTGAATTGCCTGATCGAGATCGCCAAGGATATCATCAATCGACTCTATGCCGATCGACAAGCGAATCAGTCCGGGTGTGACGCCGGCGGCCAACTGCTCCGAACCGGTCAGCTGCTGATGAGTCGTGCTGGCCGGATGGATAATTAACGATTTGCAATCTCCCACGTTGGCCAGGTGCGAGAACAATTTAACGTTATTAATTAATTTGCGGCCAGCTTCGACACCGCCTTTGATTTCGAACACCATGATCGCGCCTTGGCCTTTGGGTAAATACTTTTTCGCGAGTTTATAGGAGGAATGGCTCTCCAGCCCGCAATAGCTGACCCATTCGACAGCGCTGTGGCTCTCCAGAAATTGCGCGACTTTGAGTGCATTCGAGCTGTGGCGTTCCATTCGGAGCGGCAGCGTCTCCAGCCCTTGCAGCATCAGGAATGAGTTGAACGGCGACGTGCACATCCCCATATCTCGCAGCAGCTGTACTCTTGCTTTGATAATATAGGCAAGCGGGCCCAGCGCTTCTGTATAGACGACGCCATGATAGCTCGGGTCCGGTTCGGTCAGGCCGGGGAATTTGCCGCTGCCTTTCCAATCGAATTTGCCGCCGTCCACGATAATCCCGCCGATCGAGGTGCCATGACCGCCAATAAATTTAGTTGCGGCGTGCACGACAATATCCGCCCCATGCTCGATCGGACGCAGCAAATATGGGCTCGGAAACGTATTGTCGACGATCAACGGTATTTTGTTCTCATGGGCGATCTTAGCTACCGCTTCGATGTCCAGCACGTTGCCTTGCGGATTGCCGATCGATTCGGCGAAGATTGCTTTTGTCTTGTCAGTAATAGCTTGACGGAAATTTTCCGGTTCGCCGGCATCGACGAACTTCACTTGAATTCCCAATTTGGGCAAAGTGTGCGCAAACAAATTATATGTACCGCCGTAAAGACTCGAAGCAGCAACGATCTCGTCTCCGGAGCCGGCAATGTTCATAATGGCCATCGTGCTGGCAGCTTGTCCGGAAGACGTCGCTAAAGCTCCGACTCCGCCTTCAAGCGCGGCAACACGTTGCTCGAATACATCGGAGGTTGGATTCATAATCCGGGTATAAATATTGCCGAATTCCTTCAGAGCGAACAGGTTGGCCGCATGTTCGGAATCCCGGAACCCGAATGAGGTGGTTTGATAGATCGGCACTGCCCGCGACATCGTAGTCTGGTCGTAATCCTGGCCGGCATGCACTGCTAAAGTTTCGAAGCCCAGCTTGCGTTGGTCTGACATGTTTTCTGACTCCTCCTTGAATTAAGGTAAATTCCTACTTATTTTCTCATATTTCTTAAAACTATGATAGAGGATGCACCAGGATTCCCCAGTTTTTGTTATACTATTGGGAATTAGATGGAGCGAAGGTGAGTTTATGTACGTAGTTACAGCGGAGGAAATGCGGGCGATCGACCGCCACACGATTGACGCGATCGGGATTCCGGCGGCGGTGTTGATGGAGAACGCGGGGCGCGAGGCGGCGAGGGTTATCGGTGAATGGGCGGGGCTGCGGTTTTCGGCGATTCGGGTGCTTAAGGTTCTCATTTTGGTCGGAAAAGGAAATAACGGCGGGGACGGACTGGTTGCGGCGCGCCATCTTGAAGAGGCTGGGCATGATGTTACGGTGTTATTTGCGATTTCGCCTGCTCAACTGAGCGGAGATGCGGCTTTGCAGAGGGACATTGCCGAGCGTTTCGGACTGCGGGGGGAAGTTTATGGAGAGAAGCCGGTGGATTGGGGACGTTACGATGTCGTTGTCGATGCGCTTCTCGGAACGGGGACGAAAGGCGCGCCGCGCGAGCCTTATGCCGCATTGATTCGTGAAGCGAACGGCAGCGGGGCGCCGATTGTTGCCTTCGATATCCCGAGCGGGCTCGATGCGGATACGGGGGCGGTCCATGAGCCGTGCATTCGCGCGGCATTGACCGTAACGTTGGCGTTCAGAAAGCGCGGGCTGATGCAGTATCCCGGGGCGGAGTTGGCGGGCGAAGTGATTTGTGTGCCCATAGGGATACCGGAGCGGCTGGCCGAGACGTTCGGGGTGCAAACCTTCTTGTTGGATGAAAAAATGCTGCAGGACAAGTTGCGCGTCGACCTCGCCTTGCCCCGCCGAAACGATACGCACAAAGGCAGCTACGGCCATGCGCTGATCGCGGCGGGATGCATGCGCATGAGCGGTGCGGCGCTATTGGCCGCGCGGGCGGCGCTGCGCGGCGGGTGCGGCTTGGCAACGCTGGCTGTGCCGGAGCGGCTGCGCGACGCGCTGATCGGGCACGCGCCGGAGCTGATGCTGGCCGCGATCCCCGACGGCGGCAGCGGCGATTGGGCTGCGCTGGCGCAAGGGCTGGCCGCGGACGGCGGAGAAGGCGGAGAAGACGCGGCGGAAGCCAAGGCGCAGCAGCCGATTGGAGCGGCGCAAGCCGGAACAGCGAACATGCTGCCGAATGAAGCGAGCGGCGTCTTAAACGGCGGAGGGGCAATCGACGCGATACATGCCGCGGCCGACTCCGTCTCCTCCGCCTGCGAAGCTTTGCTCGCCGTAGCCGACGGCAAGCAAGCCGTGCTGCTCGGCCCGGGCATGGGCCGCTTCGCCCACGACACGCGCTGGCTGCGCCACGTCTGGCCGCGCATCGCTGCGCCGCTCGTCGTCGACGCCGACGCGCTCAACATGCTGGCCGACGCCGGCGGGCCGGCCGCCTTCCCGGCGCGCAGCGCGCCGACGATCCTCACGCCCCATCCGGGCGAGATGGGTCGTCTCGTCGGCGCCTCCACGCGCGAAGTGCAGCGCGACCGCATCGGCCTCGCGCGCCGCTACGCCACCGAGCACGGGGTCACCCTCGTGCTCAAAGGCGCCGGCACCGTCGTCGCCACTCCCGCAGGAGCCGTTTACATTAATGTAAACGGCAATCCGGGGATGGCGACAGGCGGCGCCGGGGATGTGCTGGCCGGGCTGATCGCCGGCCTGCTCGCGCAAGGGCTTGACGCCGAGCAAGCGGCGGCGCTCGGCGTCTACTTGCACGGCGCCGCCGGAGATCGCGCCGCCGCCCGGCGCAACTCCGCCGCCTCGCTCATCGCCGGCGACCTGCTCGACGCTCTATAATGCGTCTGCGTGCGAGGCGTTCACTCATCGATGTTTTATCTATGGCAATGTATCAGCCAAATCCAAATCGGGAAAACCTGCAATTGTGCAGGTTTTGCCTCTTCTGCCCCCGTCATCGTCCAAAATAACTGCTCTTATGCAGGCTTTCTCCCCAATCGTTCACCTCCATCACCCACCCGGTCCTCCTTTTTCCCTGCTAACTTTGTTATAATGGACATGTAAGCATTCGAATCCCTCCAAAGGATGGTGGTCAAGATGCTGTACAACAACATTCTCGTCGCTTACGACGGCTCGGAACTGGGTGGCAAGGCGCTGGATACGGCAATTGAACTTGTCAAGCTCGTCCCCTCCGCCAAGCTTCAAGTGCTGTACGTCTTCCGGTTTCCCGTACTAATCATCGGCGAAGCGCTCGTACCCACCGGTGCGGATATTACGTCACGCATCTATGAAGAATCGGAGCACATTATTCAACAAGCCAAAGATCGGTTGGCTGCAGCCGCAATCGAAGGCAATGTGGTAATGGTCGAAGGCTATCCCCCAGGCGTCATTATCGACTATGCAGTCGAACACCGCTGCGACCTGATCGTCATCGGCAGCCGAGGGTTAAGCGGAATCAAGGAACTGATGCTAGGCAGTGTCAGCCACTATGTCGCACAGCGTTCCCAAATTCCGGTCTTCATCGTCAAGTCTTGATTATTTAATCTCATTAAATACGAATGATTTTATTTCAAATGTAACTTCACAACAAAAAACCGGGGAATCTCCCAATGTCATTAACTTAACGTTTCGGTTCTGGCATTAACTCGTGCTTGAGCAATGTATTCATGCAAAAAAAACGTAGTCTCCACCATCGCGATGGTGAAAAGGCTACGTTTTTACTGTAAAGGTTTGTCCGTAAAAAAATCTACTGCGGGCAATGCAAATGAGAACTCCTATAGACGAGACCCTAACGAACAGAGTTGTGAGCGGCTCCGCGGCTAATAGCTTCTTTTTCTTGAGTTAGGATATTTCCCGGCATAGTTCCCCTTGTTACGTGGGTATACGCGGCCTTTACGAACCGGCAATAGATTGCTTTTGATTTCTTCTACAATGTCATTCATTCGTTTTCGACGCATGCGATCGCTCTTTTCGATAAGGACGTGGATGAGATCCTCTTTGATAATCCCGATCGCTATATTTTTATTGATTGCCATCTCATGTTTGCTGCCACGTTCTTTTTTCTGCTCTACCTCAGTCTGTGCTTCGGTGACAATGTCGTTCATAATGTTACAGAGGTACATCGTCGCAAAAATATCCTGTTCCAAAAGGCTCGGCTTCGTGCCCGTAAAGTTTTCCATACAAAGTTTATTTTTAAGGTCATCATAAGCGGTCTCGATTCCCCATCTCAGGCCATAAAGCGCACCCATTTCGGGCGTTGAAAATTCCTCTTGGGACACATTGGATGCTAAGTACTCAATCCCGCCGCTCGGCAGCACCAAGCGTACTAACCGCAGTTGTATACTACCGGTTCTAGCCAGCTTTTCCGCTGTGGGCGTACCCCGGTGCGGATTTATTCTCGTCTTATCCAAGACAATGGTAACCAGGCAATCATCGCTCTCCATCTGTTGTTGTTCCTTTTTGAAAGTAGTCGATGGCAGCCTAACGATAAATTTCTGTTGTCTCTCCATGAGATTGATGAAGAACTCTGCAGACGGGTAACCTCGGTCAAAAATAACGATACTACGATGTCCCCCGATCACTTCGCGCATGTTGTCCATGTGAAGTAATACCTGCTCACGCTCGCTGCAATGGTTTCCGCTAATGGTACAGTCGATCATCATTTTATTCATGGCGTCGAATAAAGAGGAGAGGGTTAACTGGGCTTGCGGTTTTCTTTGATCCAGGGATGCATTGCCGTATGTAGATAACGTTTCTTCCGTAGTGGGAACATTGATGGCGGAGCCATCCACAGCAAGGATGAGGTACCCGTTGATCTTCTTTACCAGCTGATTATCCTGATAGAAATTGCTGGCATGGTGTCTTGCGAGCGCAAGAAATGCAACGGGATTAAGCTTAAGCCGCTGCTTGAGATAGCCCACCTTGGATATGACTTCCTTTAGATTCAGCAGTTTTTGAAATCCCCTTAATTCCATATGTAAAGTTAGACCCTTCCGGAATAAAACAGTCAGCATCAAAGTGAGTAGGGGCATCTTCCGATTTCGGGTAAAGTGAGTGTCTTTTTGCGCTCTACACAAATTTACGAAGGAAGCAGCTTTTGTGTAGAGCAAGTCGCGGGCGACCCGCGATTCGGAATATCTCACTACACACCCTCCCTCGTCAATCATCATCATATACTAATTTGGGCTTCTTCTTTGAGTAAGCAGCCTTTAAGTAGGGGATCTGATCTTCCGTTACGGGCCCCAGATTTGCCTTTACAGTTTGGACAACCTTGTTGTTTATTCTTGTGTTCTCCACGAGACTGGCATAATAATGCTTTTTCCCACCATACGTTTTCGTCAGTATTTTGATGAACATACGCTTTCCGCCTCTCACTACATAATAATATAGAATAGCCATTATTTCAATAGACTATGACCATATTATCTCACTACATACGAAATAAAAAAAGGGACATCCATTGGAAAATGGTTGTCCCTCGTTGGGGTGTTTGTTGTTAAAGCTTAAGTTAATGACATTGGCAATTGTGCAGGCTTTTCCTCAACTTTTCGGACAAATTCGGGAAATGCCTGCAAAAATGCAGTTTTTGCGAGCAATTCGCGGG
>JAJFMO010000241.1 GCA_020697475.1 Paenibacillaceae bacterium
CACCGTTCTTCGACGATCCCGATCTGAAGGCAAACCTGCCGCAACTGACGGATGATATTCGGGTGGAAGCCGTAAATCTTGATGCCAAGATCAGTCCGGATAATCAACTGGTCGGGCAATCTGCGGACATTCATATTTCCGGCTTGGATAAATCCGGGGAGCGTCATGCGCTTACTATCCAGCTTCATGCGGATTTCTCCGGCTTCGATCAAACAGTTCCTGAACGTATCGATTTGACCGGGAAGCAAACCGTCGAAATCGAACACAACTGGAAAAATAACGGGTCCGATCGGGGCTGGCATCATTAATCGGAAGGGATGGGTGTGAGGTGGGCGACGTTTTGCAATTGGAACAGGTCTCGAAGCGATTTGCCAATGGCCGCGGAGTCCGAGACGTCAGCTTCGAGGTGCGCCAAGGGGATATTTTCGGGCTGATCGGCCCGAACGGCGCCGGAAAGACGACATTGTTAAAAATAATTACAGGTTTGATCCGACCGGATCAAGGCGATGTCCGTTTATTCGGACACCGCCTCACCGAACGGTTCGAGCAAGCGATGGAACAAGTCGGCTGCATTATCGAAACCGCAGATTTTTACGAATATTTGACTGCTTGGGATCATTTGAGAATGGCCGCGCGATTTTATCCCCAACTGCCCAAGTCAAGAATCGACGAAGTGCTCGAGCTGGTCGGCTTAACCGCCTACAAGAAGGAACAAGCAGGCATCTATTCACTAGGAATGAAACAGCGGCTGGCTCTCGCTTCCGCCTTGTTGTCCCATCCCAGACTGGTTATTCTGGACGAACCGACGAACGGCCTCGACATCGAAGGGATGGTGGAAATCCGCGACCTGATTGGACGGCTTGCCCGCGAGCAAGGCACGACTTTCCTCATTTCCAGCCATATGATTCACGATTTGGGACTCATAGCCAACCGCGTAGGGATTTTGCATAACGGATTGTTAATCCAAGACGGATATGTAGACCAATTGCTGCAGGGTAAAATGACGCTAGAGCAGTATGTTGTCTCGCAAATCCAAACGGCAAAGGAGGCGGGTAATTATGCATAGTCTTTACGCAAATTCATTGAATGAAGCAGAAAAAATATGGAAACGCCCCCGGACAAAAGGGTTTCTGCTGCTCATACTGTCCATTCCGGTCGTTGCCGCTCTATTGCTGGCCTTGTTGAAAAGCAGTACAGGCACGGTCGGCGCTCTTGGGAGCGACCTCCCGATGATTCTGCTGAATCTGTTTACTTTTGCTGTGCTTCCCTTGTTTATTTTCATGACGGTCTCCGATATCTTTTCCGGAGAAGAGGCTGCACGGATATTGAAGCTTTCCCTCGTACGTCCCATTACCCGGGCTAAAGCTTATGCCTCGAAAGTGGCCGCTCTCGCTTTCTGGGTTGCCGTTCAACTCGCGGGACTTTGGATCGTTTCGTTTCTGGCAGAGTGGTTGAGCAGAGGAGGAGTGTCCGGCGGTGCGGACAGCATTAAAGCTTACGCAGCAGCTTTTGTTCCGATGCTTGCGATCGGCTTGATCGCGGTGTTCGTCGCCCAATGGTTCAGCAACAGCTCGGGCGCTATGGCTGTCATGATCGGCATTTACGCTGCAGCTAAGCTTCTATCGATCCTAGTTCCGCCCATCTCGGTCTGGTCGGTTTACTCGTATACGAACTGGCACGTGCTGTGGGTCGGCAACGGGGCTTCGATCGGCAAGCTGTTCAATACGTTCGTTCTGCTTCTTTCCTATAGTATAATGGCCTATATCGCGGGACTGATTCGATTCGAAAACAAACAGCTGTGAGTCAAAGGGGATTCGCCGATGTCGATCAAGACGAGACTGCTGCTTTCCTATATCGCTATGACTTTTATTCCCGTCATCTTGTTTGCGTTCATTGCTTCCACGCTGTCCTCGGTCTTTTTCAAGGATGTATCGGGCGCTGCGGATGACCAGAGAACACCGGCTTTCTGGCAAATGTCCGATCAACGCAACGAACTGCTTGCCGGCATAAAGTTCATGGCCCGGACAGATCCGGACCGGTTTGCTGACAGCGGCTTTTTGCAAAAAACAGCCGAACAGCTGGATCGCATGCAAACAGGCATGGTGGTGATGAGGAACGGCGCGGTCAGCTATACTTCTCCTTTTTTAAGTAATGTTGATGTGGATTCTCAACTGCAAAGGGTGAAGTCGGGGCAATTCGAATCCCGGTGGGGTCAAACGATGGCCGGTGGCTTTACCGTGGATAAAGTCGATGTGAAGTATGCGGACGGCAGTACAGGAGCGGTATATCTCCTTTCAGACATGAATCTTTTTTTGCACGGGATCCGAAAATTTATTCCTCTGCTGGTGCTGTCCCTGCTTCTGGTGATCGTGCTGACCAATGGCATTCTGACTTATCTCGTATCCCGCAGTTTGATCAAGCCTCTATACGCTTTGAAATCTGCGGCGGAACAGTTTAAGGATGGGGATCTAAGCCGTGAAGTCAATCTGCGCAGGAAGGACGAGATCGGAGAGCTAGGCGCGGCATTCGAAGAAATGCGCCGCAGGCTGAACGAGTCGATTCGCCTTCAGCTGCGGTATGAGGAAAGCCGCAAGGAGCTCATTTCCAACATTTCGCACGATCTGAAAACCCCGATCGCCGGGATCAAAGCGTGCGTCGAGGGTATTCACGACGGGATTGCGGACACGGAGCCGAAGCGGGAAAAGTATATCGGCATGATCGCGAAGAAAGCGGACGAGCTGGATCGTTTGATTGAGGAACTGTTTTTGTTTTCCAAGCTGGATTTACAGAGGCTGCCCTTTGACCTGGAACCTGTCGATCTTGCCGTTTATTTGCGCGATTGCGCCGAGGAATTGCGCGTCGACCCGCGGACAGAGGGTGTGGAGGTCGCTTTTACCTATTCCGGAGAAGGGCCGGTGCCGGTTGTCGCCGATCGCGAAAAGCTGCGCAGAGTCATCATGAATATTGTGGACAACAGCCTGAAATATCGGAATAAGGCGAACCCCTGGATCAAGCTGGAGCTGCTCGACGGCGCCCGCGAAGCCACGGTCAAAATCGAGGATAACGGAGTGGGGATCGAAAGTGAGGCGCTGCCTCACATTTTCGATCGTTTTTACCGGGCAGACCCTTCGAGAAACCGGGAGACCGGGGGAACCGGGCTTGGCCTGGCGATCGTCAAGCAGATGGTCGAAGGGCAGGGTGGTACTGTACGAGCGGAAAGCCGGTTGGGTGAAGGTACGGCCATTTATTTCACGTTGCCAAAGACGGGGCGGGACGGTGAGCGTTGATGAAGCGGATTTTGATCATTGAGGACGAGCAGGTCATTGTGGAAGTGGAGAAGGACTATCTTGAAGCAAGCGGCTTCGAGGTGGAGGTCGCGACCAGCGGAGACGTCGGGTTGAAGAAGGCTGTTGAAGAGCCGTACGACTTGATCATTCTGGATCTGATGCTGCCGAATACGGACGGATATGAGATCTGCAAGCAGGTGCGTGAGGTCAAAAATATTCCGATCTTGATGGTATCCGCCAAAAAAGAAGAGATCGATAAAATTCGCGGACTGGGCCTTGGGGCGGACGATTATATGACCAAACCGTTCAGTGTCGGCGAGTTGGTCGCCAGGGTTAAGGCGCATTTGGCAAGATACGAACGTTTAACGGGGGATCAGGGGGCAAAGCCGAAGGATGAAGTGCGTATCCGGGGAATTCGCATCGATAAGCTGTCCCGCAAAGTGTATGTGAATGAAACGGAGGTTTCTTTTACATCCAAGGAATTCGACTTGCTGTTGTTTCTGGCTCTGCACCCCAACCGGGTATTCAGTAAAGATGAACTGTTCGAGAAAATATGGGGAATGGACTCTATGGGCGATAACGCCACCGTCACTGTCTTTATCAGCAAGCTTCGGGAGAAGATCGAGAGCGATCCGTCGAAACCGCAGTATATCGAGACGATCTGGGGAGTCGGTTATCGCCTGAATTTGTAAGTTGAATAGAAAAGGAGAATAAGTATGGGGAACAAGGTTGAAAAGGAACCTGTCGCACGGCTGCGGGTCGTGCGGTTTATTTATGGAGTATTGGCGTTCGTTTACTTTGTGTGTGTGATTTTGCAAGTTTTTTTTGCCGGATTGGCCGTTTTTGTAAATCATGATTATTTGCAGCTGCATCGCGTGTTCGCCAATTATTTCGAGATGTTGTCACTCCTGATGTTCCTGTTGTCGTTTATCGGACGCATTCGGGGAGGGTTACGCTGGTGGCCGTTGAGTTTATTGGCTCTCACCTCGCTGCAGCATATGACGATTCAGGCTTTCACCGGAATTTTGCCGGCGCTTCATACGGTTGACGCTTTGCTGTTATTCGCCATTTCCATGCATTTGATGAAGCGTTCGTGGTCTTGGGTTCTGTTGAGGTCGCAAAAACACTGAGGCTGGGGTAACCGTATCACCTGACATCTTCGCCGCATACAACCCGGTTGGCAAGGCACTCAGGTCCGCCCTTGCTGACGGTGTGTTTACCTGCTATCATAAACTTTATTCGGGAAAAAGTTGATCTTGGTAGATTAACCTTATGGCCCACAATCTAGGGTAGCAACGCGCGAGAGGCAGTTTAAGGCCAAAAACGGCCTTAAATCCTGGGTAGTAACGTGCGCGAGGCAGTTTAAGGCCAAAAATGGCCTTATTTTTTGGGGACCGCCACCGTGCCACTACCTCGCCCAACCCAAAAGCGAAAGCAACATTTTTACCAATAAATCTAAAGGTGTGAACGATCATGAGCCATAGCAAACGAGCGCACAACTTCAACGCCGGTCCGGCCGCGCTGCCACTGGAAGTACTGGAGCAGGCGCAGGCGGAATTCGTCGATTTTCGCGGAATCGGCATGTCGATTATGGAAATTTCCCACCGCAGCAAAGAGTACGAGCAGGTACATAACGAGACGCAGGCGCTTTTCAAGCAACTGCTCAACCTCCCGGACAGCTACAAAGTGCTGTTCCTGCAAGGCGGGGCGACACTGCAATTTTCCATGGTACCGATGAACTGCTTGAAGCCGGGTACGACCGGCAACTACGTCGCGACCGGCGCTTGGGCCGACAAGGCGATGAAAGAAGCGAAGAAAGTCGGAGCGATCCATACGGCCGCCAGCGGACAAGCGTCCAACTTCACCAAAATTCCGGCGCCCAATGAGATCAACCTCACTCCCGACGCCGCCTATCTGCACATCACGACCAACGAGACGATCGCCGGCTCGCAATTCCAGCAATTCCCCGATACCGGCAGCGTTCCGCTGATCGCCGACATGTCGAGCGACATGCTGTCCCGTCCGTTCGACGCCTCGCAGTTCGCGCTCATTTATGCCGGTGCGCAGAAAAACTTAGGTCCCTCCGGCGTCACCGTCGTGTTGATGCGCGAAGATATGGCCGTGGAGAGCCCGTCCAATTTGCCTATTATGCTGAAATACGACACCTATTTCGGCCAAAACTCCTTATACAACACGCCGCCGGTTTACTCGATTTACATGATGAACCTGGTGCTTCAGTGGATCGTCAAGAACGGCGGCCTCGCCGCGATAGAACGCAAAAACAAAGAGAAAGCCCAAGTTATCTATGATGCCATTGATCATAGCGGCGGCTTCTTCGAAGGAATGATCGACCCGGCCAGCCGTTCGCTGATGAATATTACTTTCAAACTCCATGACGAGCAATTGGAAGGCAAATTCATCAAGGAATCGGAAGCGCAAGGATTCGTCGGTCTCAAAGGTCATCGCAGCGTCGGCCACATGCGTGCCTCCACTTACAATGCTGTTCCGCGTGAGTCATGCAAGGCGCTCGCCGACTTCATGGCCGACTTCCAACGTCGCAACGGGTAATCGGGGATCGCGCCCACAGCAACAACCACGCCGCCAGCCGGCAAAGCAAAGGAGAAAGAAGCTTTATGGCGTTTCACATTGTGCTGGTGGAGCCGGAAATTCCCGGCAACACCGGCAATATCGCCAGGACGTGCGCCGCCACGGGCACATGGCTGCATCTCGTGCGCCCATTCGGCTTCGAGATCAGCGTTCGCACGCTCAAGCGCGCCGGGCTCGATTATTGGCACGCCGTCGAAGTGCGATATT
>JAJFMO010000613.1 GCA_020697475.1 Paenibacillaceae bacterium
GTCAAGGGCATGACGACACCGGACAAGCAGCCGCTGACGCTCACTCAAGCGGAATACACCTTGGCGCTGGCCGTCGGTCTCAAGCCTTCGTCGCCCGCGGACGCCGAGACGCTGCTTAAGCAGCGCAACCTTCTTACTGCCGGCACGCTCAACCTGATCGCCGACAATCAAAAACTGACCAATGGCGACACTTATATGCTGCTCAAAGATCTGGCCGACGGGCTAAACCGCTGACCAGCTAGTGATCTTTTGGGCCTAGTCCTTCCGGCCCGTGCGAATCGGGCACGCCGGCATCCCCGGCGTGCCCGCCATGTTTTTCATAACAATCGTGACAGTATAACACCCCGGGATGGCCCGCGACGACACCGTCGAGGAAGCCGTCCCGGCAGTACACATCCTTAGTGCACACCGTACATTTACCGACCCATTCCATCTTTTTTCACCGCCCATTCCCAATTTGCCTTCATCATACCACAGTTTCCACCCACTCGATGTCAACCGAATCTTTAAGGAAACTTTAGCACAATTTGCCTGGAAATTTAGTAAAATGGACACATGATGCGTACGGAAGAAATTCCAGTATTTCCCTCCGTATCCAAGCTGACAAGAATCGCAACTGTTCAGGCAAACAAACATCGGGAGGGTAGAGGCCGGCATGAAAGAGTTGATCGGTCGACAACTGAAAAAAGATGTGCTGTCGAATTTCGGACTGATTCTAATTCGGCGGCATACGATTTTGAATGAAACGCATATCGACAAGCTGATGAGCCATAATATTGTGTTAAGCTTGAACGATGTCGAAGCTCCGCAAACTCCGGGAGAGGTGCGCGAGAAGCTCGTATCCGAGGCGACGGACGAAATCCGCGAAGTGTTCAAATCGCTGAATCTGGATAAACCGGTGTCAATAAAGGAAGTCAGCCAAGATTTATTTCCAACGATGAATCAGTTTACCGAGGAACTGGATTTGTTCGGCCTGCTGTCCGGCATTCAGGCCAAGGATGATTATACATACCGCCACAATATCGGTGTTGGCGTTATTTCGACGATGATCGGCAAGTGGGTAAAGCTTTCTCATGACGAGTTGCAGCTGTTGACGTTGGCCGCTACGCTGCACGATGTCGGAAAGGTAAAAATTCCCGAGGAAGTTCTTAACAAACCGGGCAAATTCACCGATAAAGAATACGAGTTGATGAAGAATCACACTGTGTACGGCTACGAAATTTTGCAGAAGGCCGACGTGACCGACCCGAGGCTTGCCCTCGTGGCGCTTCAGCACCATGAGCGAACGAACGGCAAGGGGTATCCTAACGGGATCGGTGGTCATAAGATGGACTATTTCAGCAAAATTGTCGCCGTCGCCGACGTGTTCCACGCCATGACATCCAAGCGGGTGTATCGGGAAGCCGTTCCGTTTTACGAAGTTGTCAAGCAATTGAACAGCAGCAAATTCGGGGAACTCGATCCCGAGATTACTTCCGTGTTTCTGCAGAACATTATGACGATTTCGATCGGCAACGGCGTCATCTTGAACGACGGCCGCAAAGCCAAAGTCGTGTTCGTGCATCCGAAAGATCCGATTCGGCCCTTGATTGATGTGGACGGCCAGTTCGTCGATCTGAGCAAGGACGACCGGGTTCAAATTATGAAGATCGTAGGGTAAGGCAGAATAACTTCCACTTATTTCTTAAGGGGGATTACTGGATGGAATCAGTTGGCGGCGAATACGACAAGACTGGGGCGCACTTGATATTAAAGCATTTCCCCGGATCCGAGCGAGCTGTCCCAAGTGTGGACGGTCGTTCATCGCGAAGATGTCAAGGATGTCAAGGAATTGCTCGAACGGGTCTGCAAGACGAAGAAGAAATCGATGATGGATTTGCGGATAGCCCATTCCGATTCGGATTGGATGATCATGGAGCTGTCTGTTTTGCCTGTGTCCGGCAAGCAAGATACCGTCGAATATTTAGTCATGACGATGGTCAACGTGACGGAGAAGCGCAACCACGAATTACTGCTGGTAGAGATGGCGTTGCATGACCCGCTGACTCAGCTGCCCAACAGGCGCTTGTTCCGGGAACGGGTCAGCCAATCGCTTGCGTATGCGAAACGTTACGAACAGCAGTTGGCGATCGTTTACCTCGACTGCGACAATTTCAAGCGAATCAACGACGAATTCGGTCATGCGGTCGGAGACGCGTTCTTGCAACAATTTGCCGGCCGTGTGCATATGAATATTCGCGAGACGGACACATTGGCCCGTTGGGGCGGCGACGAGTTCGTGCTTCTGCTTCCCGCCGTGCAATCCGAGGAGAAAGTCAAGATGGTGGTCGAGCGCATTGTCAACTCGATCAACCAGGTATGGCGTATTGATTCGTTCGAGATACACGCGTCGGCAAGCATCGGGGTGGCGGTCTATCCGTTGGACGGGTCGGACGAGGAGACGCTGCTGCAGCATGCGGATCTGGCGATGTACCGGGCGAAGAATGAAGGCAACCCTTCTTACCGGTTTTACAACCAATTGCAGGTGACTTGACATTACATAGCTGAACAAGTAAGATCTATAAAATAAATGATCCGTTGAAGGGACAAAGTAGTTCGAACCGCATGCCCAGAGAAGGAAGCCTTGGCTGTAAGCTTCCCCATGACGAACGAATGAACAGACTTCCCTGAGGACCGGCGGTGAACCGGCGCGCACGTCGCGTTGTAGTAGCTGTCAGGCGCATGGCGAGCGTTAGAGCGTGAAAGTGCGAAAGCTTAGTCTTTCGAATCGTGGGTGGTACCGCGGGTATTGAAGCGTAAAGCTGCAAGTCCCCGTCCCTGGCAGATGCCGGTGGATGGCGGGCTTTTTTTACTTTTATAGAATTTATAAGATCCGGGGCCCCCCGCAAAGTACCTGAATCAGCTTCCGAGAATAAACGGTTAATCGCCCCGTCACCCCGCAAAGTGAAGATATTCAGAGATGTTTGCTCAAGTACTTTGCGGGGACCCCGATGTTGGCGAAATTCGTTTGTTAAGACGTCGAACAATCTGCGGAGGAAATACAATCTGAGACGTGAAGCAAGTCTCCACTTTGTGGGGTTAAATTAGGAGGTCGAGAATTGATGGCATTTCAGAAGCCGACCGGTACGCAGGATATTTTCTCGCCGGAGATCGAGAAGTGGCAAGTGATGGAGGACAAGGCGCG
>JAJFMO010000242.1 GCA_020697475.1 Paenibacillaceae bacterium
CGACAGACGCAGGAGACACAACTGTGGACGATTTACAGAAAAACGCCGATCACACAGTAGATGATTCTTCCGATCTAGCTGCTCTTTTGGCGAATAATCCACAATTGTTGGATCAAATCTTGCAGGAACCGAAATTTCAATTGTGGTTGGATCAGGCAGCGGTCGTCTTGCAGTCTATGAATTTGTTGCCCGGAAACTTCAATGAAATGGCTGATCTTACCGGGAACGCTGTGGGGTCGTTTCAAGGAAACTCGCAATTGCTGGTTAGCGAACAACAGGCGCAAACTGTTCTAGCCGCTTTCCAATCCATTGTTGCGAAAGATCCTGGCAATAGCCAACTGCAGCAACTCTCGCAAAGCTTCCAACAGTTTATGGAATCGTTCACGGGATCCAGGCTCCCCTTACTCAACGAAGTAATGGGCCAGAGAAATCCAATGAATGTAGAGCGTGAGGACAAGAAGAGCGGTGTGGTGACATCATCCGTAACTAATGCAGGCTTGGATTCCGGTTCCTCAGACAAGGCTGGCGACATGGTCCCCGTAACTTCCAATTCCGTTGTTAAAGATTCTTCCTCAAAACAACAGAACGGGGGGAAATTCACCGGAAAAGGCGACTTGATCATGTTAACAGGAACTTCTGCCCAAGAGGATACGGGTTCAGGTTCTACGAAAGTCGGAAATTTGGTATCGATGAGTTCCCGAATCGCAACTCCAGACGCAGGAACGGAGCTACAGGTTGAGGTTAAACCTAAATCGTTGCTTCATTTGTTAGCCGCAAAATCGTTAAACGCGACGACTGACAATACGCTCCCTGTCACCATTCCGGCGGTCGACGCCCGGAATATCGTAATGCAACAAGTTCCAGCCACTGCACCGACTTTCGTTCAGCCGACGATTAATTCGTTGCATTTTACTCAAGATATGAGCCAATTCTTGATGAATCAGCTTCATCTTGTCCATGCGAACGGAGTATCCGAAGCGACCATAACGCTCTACCCGCAACATCTGGGACAAGTTGATGTGAAATTGACGATGCAAGACGGAGTACTGGCCGCCCAGTTTACGGCAGGCACCGCACTAGGCAAAGATTTGCTGGAGAATCAGCTTCCGCAGTTGCGGGCTGCCTTGCAAACTCAGGGCTTGCAAGTGGACAAGCTGGTGGTGAACCAAAGCGCCAGTATGTCGTCAGGGATGTTCCAAGGGCATTCATTCCAGCAACAATCCCAATTCAACCAGCAGTCCAAGAATAGGCAGCGTGGGGTTTCATATGAGGGGATCGGCGACGATTTCTCCATTGAACTGTCAGCCGTCGCTCAAATGCGGGCTACCGCATACGGCAACTCCTTTGACGTAACCGCATAAGCAAGAGGGAGGTGAAACTTATGGCGGATCCCGCAATCGGATCAAGGAATATATGGCCGAACTACGCGTCTGGCAATGTGAGTGCCGCGTCGGAACGGGGCAGCAAGCAGTTGGGCAAAGACGATTTTCTAAAAATATTGATCACCCAATTGCAGAATCAAGATCCGCTTCAGCCGCTTGAAGACAAAGAATTTATTGCTCAGATGGCGCAATTCTCTTCGGTAGAGCAGTTGTCGAATATTTCGACGGAAATTTCGCTCATGAGACAGTCATTAGCTTCGGTATCAGGCTTGATCGGCAAACAAATAAGCTGGATTGACACTTCGTCCGAAGGATCGGATAATATCAAATCCGGCATTGTGGAATCCATTGCGATGAAAGACAGCAAGCAATACGCGGAGGTAGACGGCGAATCGATCGAGTTGAAAGATGTCGTCGGGATTGCCAATGCCACGGAGGGGACCGCACCATGACGGATAAATTTTCGGTTGGTCAACTTTATCCCGCACCGATCAGCACCCGTCGTCCAGGTTCAACTCCTGTGGTTGCGAAACCATCAGGTACTTCGTTTGCCGAACTGTTACACAGCAAAGAAGTTCATCTAAGCCATCACGCGGAGGAACGATTGCAGCAACGGGGAATCCGGTTGAACAACGATCAACTGGCCAAAATCTCGGCGGCGATTGACAATGCAGCGCAGAAAGGGGCGAAAGACTCGCTCTTGCTGATGAATGACCTTGCATTTATCGTCAACGTCAAAAACAAGACGGTCGTGACCGCGATGGACAAACACTCCTTTCAAAATAACGTATTTACGAAAATTGATAGTGCGGTTATTATTTCTTAAGTAAGGCTGGCCCGAAAAGGAAGCCTTAAGCTGTGGAGCGATGGAAGCAGCTTGATTTATACGGTGACCCAACAAGGGGACACCGGAGGGAGGACTTTATAACATATGTTAAGATCGTTATATTCGGGTGTTTCCGGGATGCGCGGGTTTCAAACGAAGCTCGACGTCATTGGAAACAACATAGCGAACGTCAATACGGTTGGTTTCAAAGGCAGCCGGGTGATGTTCAAAGATATTTTGAGCCAGACTGTCGCCGGACTTACTGCACCGAATGGCAATACGACGGGTGGCGTGAATGCCATGCAAGTTGGTTTGGGAGTGGCCATGGCGGCAATCGATACGCTGCATACGCCTGGCAGTGCGCAAACCACCAACGTGCCAACGGATGTGAGGATCGACGGAGACGGTTTTTTTGCAGTGAAGACCGATGAAGGTCAGAACGGCTTTTATTTGACTCGTGCGGGGAATTTTACGGTTGATGCTCAGCATAACCTGGTTAACTCGGACGGGATGCTCGTCCTAAGTGCGGGCGACGCGACTCCAATTGTGATCGATCCGGCCATCACGGCGTTCTCGATTTCCAAGGACGGTCAGATCATCGCAGTTGATTCGCAGGGGAACACCACGCAGACCGGACAGTTCATCGGGGTGGTCAAAGTGACCAACCCGGGCGGCTTGGAGAAGATCGGCGGCAATTTGTACATGAACACGCCGAACTCTGAAGATCCCGCCAACCTGTTGGTTTCGCAGGCGAACGATACGACAGTCGGCACGGGAGCGATTATTTCCGGCCAGTTGGAGATGTCGAACGTTGATTTGACGAACGAATTTACCGAAATGATCGTAGCTCAGCGCGGATTCCAGGCGAACGCCCGGATCATCACCACTTCGGACGAAGTACTGCAGGAAATCGTCAATTTGAAACATTAATTACGTTAAGCACTGACTTTCGACCTTGGCAATAAAATGATAGTGCATTAAAGGGCCGTACGCGGGGGAGGTGAAATCTCCCCCCGGCGAGCCAAGTATAAGCCGGAGGAAAAGCCCTATGATCCGTCTGTCCCGCCTGAACGGCAAGCCCATCATATTGAATGCTCTGTTAATTGAAAGCATCGAGGAAACACCGGATACCATCATTACATTGACTACCGGCAAGAAAATAACCGTATTGGAAAAAGCGGATGTGATTATAGATTCGGCCACCCGTTTCTTGCGAGAAATCGGATTGGTCGGCGCAACGATAAAGAGTGCGGATTCGGAGGGGTCACAAGGTGCTGAAAAGTAAACTGTTCATCTTTATAGTAGCAATTCTGATCGCCATCACAATGATCTTGACAGCAGCATTCATCTTATACAATTACCTTGATCGTTCCAGCAATCCGGATAAGGCGGCCGCCGCCGAGGCGAAGGCCAAACCTATCACCGCCGAACAAATGAAGAACAATACGGTCATGATTGACAATATAACGACTAATTTGGCAGAACCGGATCGTTTTCTGAAAGTGAGCCTTGCCTTCGAACTGGACAACGAGAAGACGAAGATCGAGTTCACTCAATTGGATTTCAAAGTGAAAGACATCATTATCCGTACACTGGCCGATACGAAGGCCGACCAAGTCCAGGGCAGCAAAGGGCAAAGTAATCTGATTTCCACTTTGATGAATAAAATAAACAGTACCGTGCTCACTACAGGCAAGTTGAAGCAAATTTATATCACCGACCTCGTATTACAATAGACTACAAGATTCGACGCTTTCAAAAGGAGGTGGTACCGCAAATGGTTGACGTTCTTTCCCAGAATGAGATCGACGCGTTGCTTGCCGCATTGTCATCCGGCGAGATGGACGCGGAAGAGCTCAAGAAAGAGGAAACGCAGAAGAGGGTCAGAGCTTACGAGTTTAAACGAGCCACCCGGTTTTCCAAAGACCATATTCGAAGCTTGACCCGCATCCATGAGAATTTCGCCCGATTTCTGACGACTTATTTCTCGGCTCAGTTAAGAACATTCGTGCAAATTAACGTGGTCGGAGTAGAGCAGCTGCCCTATGATGAATTCATCCGTTCCATTCCTAAGATGACCATCCTCAACATCTTCGATGCCGAACCGTTGGAAGGCCGAATGGTATTGGAGGTTCATCCCAACGTTGCATTTGCCATGCTGGACCGATTGCTGGGAGGTTCGGGTACTTCCCCTAACAAAATCAATAACTTAACGGAAATCGAAACGACCGTGATGGAACGGATTTTCAGCCGGGCTTTCGAAAGCTTGCAGGAAGCATGGAAGACCGTACTGGAAATTAATCCGCGACTGGAAGCGTTGGAGACCAACCCGCAATTTATGCAGATTGTTTCTCCTAACGAGACGATCGCCCTCATTTCCTTAAGTACGAAAATCGGAGACACGACAGGGATGATCAACCTGTGTATCCCTCACGTTGTCATTGAGCCGGTAATGTCGCGGCTTTCGATCCACCATTGGTTCGTCTCCCAGAAGAAGACGCGGGCGGTGGAAGAAGTCGATGCGCTGCAGGCAAGATTGAACAAGGCGAAGTTGCCGATCATCGCAGAATTGGGCAATTCGCAAATAACGATTCGAGAATTCTTAAGTTTATCCGCAGGAGATGTGATTCCTTTATATAAGCCTACCGACGAGGCGCTGCAAATCAAAGTCGGCGAGAAATTGAAATACATGGGCAGTCCTGGGATCGTGAAGGGCAAGCATGCGGTGCAAATATTGCAAGTTGTCAATGAAGGGGTAGAGGAAATTGACGAGTGACAATAACAAAGATTATTTATCGCAAGAAGAAATCGACGCCTTGTTGAAACAAACCGGAGAGTCGACCGATCCGTTCGACTTTCAGGATATGTCCGGATTCGGCGACGTGCAATCCCCTTCTGTGGATGACTATTTAACTCCGTTGGAGCAAGATGCGCTGGGTGAAATCGGCAATATCACTTATGGTACTGCGGCGACTGCTCTGTCGACATTGTTGGGCAAGAAGGTGGAAATTACAACACCGAAAGTGTCGGCGATTTCCCGGAGCGAACTGGAGTCGGAGTTCCCAAAGCCTCATGTGGCGGTAAACGTCAAGTATATCGAAGGATTTACCGGGATCAATCTGCTTGTCATCCAGACAAGGGATGCCAAAATCATTGCCGACCTGATGATGGGAGGGGATGGACTTCACACACCGGAAGAATTGAGCGAATTGCATATCAGCGCCGTTCAAGAAGCGATGAATCAGATGATGGGTTCCTCGGCCACCTCGATGTCGACCATCTTCAACCGATTCATTAATATTTCGCCGCCGGGGATCGATATACTTGATCTCAACGATGGCGGAACGAGTGTCAACAATTTGCCGCCTGGCGACGTCTTCATTAAGATTTCGTTTCGTCTGATCGTCGGGGATTTGATCGATTCGAATATTATGCAGCTGTTGACCGTCGATTTCGCAAAGAGCATGGTGTCTTCTCTCATCGGCGATCAGTCGTCGTACACAGCCCCGACGCAGCCGGCCGCCTCACCGATACGCCCTGAGCCGAAACCTGCGCCAAATCCAGAATCGGTTTATCAGGAACCGCCGATGGCACAATCGCAACATTACGCGCAGCCTGAACCGCCGCGAACATATGCCCCGCCGCAGCCGGCCTATCAAGATCCGTGGCAACAGCCGCAACAACCGTATCCACAGCAGCCCATGTATGCTGTACCGCCGCAAATGCCTCCGCAGATGCCCGCACCGCCTCAAGGAGGGTATGGAACGATGACGAATCGCAATGTCAATGTTCAACCTGCGCAATTTGCCGCTTTCGGACAAAATCCGTTTCCGCAGCCTGACGAGTCCAACTTGAGCTTGTTGCTGGATATTCCGCTCAAGGTAACGGTCG
>JAJFMO010000243.1 GCA_020697475.1 Paenibacillaceae bacterium
CATCCTGCCGTTGTTGCGCGGAGACCGTTCGGGATGGCCGGAAGAAGTGTTCGTGCAGATCAGCGAATCGCAGGTCGGCCGTGCGGTCCGCACCCGCCGCTGGAAATACGGGGTGACCGATCGCGATCGCAACGGCGCTCAGCACTCGGGTTCTTTGAACTATTCAGAAGATTACTTGTACGATCTGGAAGCGGACTCTTACGAATTAGTTAACCTGATCGGTTACGAATCCCACCGAGAGGTGGCGAACGTAATGAAAGGTCGGCTGCTGAGGTGGATGGTGGAAGCAGGGGAGCCGCAACCGGAGATCGCTTCCGCTCCGCCGGCGAACAACAAGAAGCGTCGCGTTAGCCAGGCAGAAACGATGGAGTAGGTACATCAGGCACTTTAGACCATGCCGTTAGGAAACGACCATGACCGATCCCGGTCGACAGCAGGCAAAGAAAACGGATGCGTTCGGTTCCGCCAGCGCCTCCTCCTACACAACCGGCGGCGTGTTCACCATTGACGGAGGATACATCGCCTGGTATTTTATCCAAAAAAAAGATTGCTGGAACTTCGCCTTGGACGGCAGAGTTACCAGCAATCTTTTTCTATTCTCCTATATCTGTTTACTTATGCCTGCTCCAGATCGACCTTGCTCCAGAACGATTGTCCGAACCGGTGATCCCGATCGTTCCACTCGTCGCGGTAGCGGGCAAGAAGCTGCCGAAGCTCGGATGCGAGTGTGGCAGCTTCCGGATTGCCGTAAAGATTGTTCAGCTCGCTCGGATCCTCTTGAAGATCGAACAGTTGGGTCATTCTCGTATCTGCATATTCAATCAGCTTATACCGGTCGTTCTTTACGCTGCGGATACTGTCGGTGTAGGCGAAGAACAAGGTGTCGCGGTGTGGAGCGTCAGGCTGGCTTAACACGGGAACCAGGCTCCGACCTTCGACGGATTCGGAAATAGAGGTACCGGTCAGCTCGCATAGGGTCGGAAAAATATCGAGCAAATACACGAACTGGCTGCGCCGCTGTCCTGCGGGAACACCCGGCCCGCGCATCACAAACGGCACCCGGATGCTGTGCTCGTAATGGTTCTGTTTGCCCATTAAGCCGTGCCGGCCAACCGCAAGACCGTTGTCCCCGGCCAATACAACGATCGTATTGTCCGCTTTGCCGGACTGCTCAAGCGCCTCCAACACACGCCCGATCTCGCTGTCCAGATGCGTAATCATCGCATAGTATTCGGCAATATGCTGCTTAATTTCCGCTTCCGGTCGCGGATAAGGGGCAAGCGTCTCGTCGCGGATATTTTCGACGCCGAACAGGAAAGGATGCTCCTCCATAAAATTCACCGGAAGCTTGATGTCCTCCGGGTTGTACATCTCCCTAAATTTCTTCGGCATCGACCTCGGGTCGTGAGGGGCCAAATAAGCGACGTACAGAAAGAACGGATCCTCGCTGTCGTACTGCTGGATATAATCGACGGCGCACTGGCTGAAGAGCTCCGAGGAGTGCTTTCCGGCCGAGAAATAGTCGCAATGCGTGTTCATTGCATGGTTGCTCTGCCGATGGTTGTGAATGAACGGAATCTCATTGTCGTAGGTTCCCGTCGGATCGTAATGGTTTAGCGGCACGTTCCAGTGATCCCACATTCCGCCGAAAAAGATGCTTTTCCCGTCCGAGAAGCTTCTGGAGAATGCGCTTGGCCCGTTATGCCATTTGCCGATACCAAACGTCCGGTAGCCGGCTTGTCCGAAAGCTTCTCCCATTGTCGTATGCTCCGGCGGAATTTCCTGGCCTTCGTTCTGAATATGGAACAATGTCCGTCCGGTATGAAGCATCGCTCTGCTCGGCATACAAATTGCAGCGGAGGTGCCGCTGGGAATATGTGCGTGGGTGAAGGCGGTACCGGCGGCAACGAGCTTGTCCATATTCGGCGTCATAATTCGGCTGTTGCTTAATGCCCCGATCGTATCGAACCTTTGGTCGTCGGCGAACAGGAATAAAATATTAGGTTTATTCACGGTGCAGCTCCTTTGCAGTAAAATATGTTCTAATAACACATTCTTTTATTATCGTTTTATACCTTCTTATTTTTAAATAATCCATAAGAAATATCAAGGAAAATCCGCATACATATGTTATAGTGAATGATCCTATTCCTTTTTAATAGTTTGGAAGGCGGGCGACTCGTTATAATGAAAACCTTCGAAAAGCTTGACGGCATTTCACCACAGGTCACCCGTGCGAGAAAAGCGAAACAATACTTCATCTCCAAGGAGCAGACTCGACAACTTGGGTAGATAGCCGAACCGTTCAGATTCGAACTTCTAACCTGAGGGTATTGCCGTTATAACAGCTTCTAATATATCTGTGATTCTGACAATTCATACTTCACACGAACGTCCCATAAGCAAAATGATGGGACGTTTTTATATTGAGGACATCGTTCATTTTACGATGAAGGAGCAGTTCCTGTTATAAATGAATTTGGGGCTTTGATTCAAGGAGCGGCTACTGTATGCTGGATCTAAGAACATTTCTCGAGACCTTCGTAAAGGAAAGGTTGGTAATTGCGAGATGAATATACATCAAGCTGCCACGTTATCGAGTGAACTATTATATTTTGTCACTTTCACAAATCATTTTAGATACATAGATTTACATGATCGAAAACAGCGTTCCAACCAATATTATTCCATTCATTTTATTCCCAACGGAAACGGAATTATGATTTTGAATGGGGTGAAATATGAGCTTAAGCCCGGGAGCTTAATCGTCTTCTATCCATATACCTTGAGACAATGGATTCTTTCGGATGGCCGATTCATGGACTCTTACCGTATGCGGTTTGAATATGCCGCTGTGAGCGGAGATATTCCAAAAAGGGATTGTTTGGGCAATGGAATGCTATTCGAGCAGTTCCCAATTCCAGATGGCGTATATAATATACGCAACATTGCGAAAATAACGCAAATCTGCGAAAAAATCTATCAATTAAAAGGGGAAATCGGCGGGTTGTCCAATATGAACCGAAGAATACTTTTTGAACAGCTGTTGACTCCTTTCTGGAAGATCTTCATGTTCAGCAGACGGCGGGCACTCCTGCAATGCGCATAAAGTCAACCATGGAATACATTCAAGCCCATTTTACCGAAAAGCTGACAGTGGACATGCTCGCAAATATCGCCGGTGTCAGCACTCGCTCCTATGCGAAACTGTTTAAGATGCTTTCGGGATACAATCCTATGGAATTCATTATTCATCTGCGCATTAACCGTTCCAAAGAATTGATGGAGATACCTGGTCGGCGGTTGAAGGATATTGCTCAAAGTGTCGGGTATCAAGACGAGTTTTATTTCAGCAGAATATTTAAGAAGTTTACCGGGATTCCTCCGAAACAATATATGAAACAAAGCGAATGAAGGAGAGCCCTGTATGCGCTTTCCTCCATGGATTTAGTCTTGAAAGTCCATGTAGCTGAACGAAATTGTTTAGTAATATTGATCTATCGCACGATTAACAGGAGGGTGCTATGTTGAAAAAATTTTTGCCGATACTATTTGCCTTAGTGCTAATTTCAGCTATGCTTGCCGGCTGCAGTTTTCGAAGCGGTGCCACGGAGGGGAGCTCCAAGTCGGTCGTGCCCGGACAAGGGCAATCGACAAAGGAGGGGTCATTAGTCAAAACTGAAATGAAACCGATTACACTGAGGATGTTCCAATGCTGTCAAGGAATTACCGATGATCAATTCCAAAATCTGATCGCAGGGCCGGTGAAGGGGAAGTTTCCGAACATTACGATCGAGTTGGTCCCGCAATCGAAGGATGTGACGGCGGAAAGTCTTATTGCCGCCAATGATTTCCCCGATTTGATCTATACGAATTACACCGAAGTTCCTTATTTCAAAGAACTGGGCCTAGGCTTCGATTTAACCGATTTCATCAAAAAAAACAACTTTGATTTAAACCTATTTGATCCAATTGCGACCGATGCGATCAAGTCTTTTAGCGACAAAGGAACTACGATGGCGATCCCTTGGTCTATCGGTGTCGGTACATTGTTTTTTTACAACAAGGACATTTTCGATAAGTTCGGTGTTACGTATCCTAAAGACGGAATGACTTGGGAGGATGCCATAGAGTTGGGCCGCAAAGTATCGGCGCCGGTCGACGGGATATCCTATCAGGCATTGTTCCCGTCAGCGTTAATCGGATTTGCTTCTTCTCTGGGTCCCACTTACATCGATCCGCAAACCGGCTTCGCTAAAATAACAACAGATAAATGGAAAACAGCTTTTGATTTATTAAAGAGGATAGACGAGATTCCAGGCAACCATAATCTCAAAAATACGGGTGATTTGTTTTTCAAAGATCGTACTCTGGCTATGAATGCCGCTGGGGGTACCGGAGCACTTGCCAATCTACAGGAAATTCATGATGCAGGAGACAATTTTAATTGGGATCTGGTTGCCCTTCCAAATTTTAAGGAAGCGCCCGGTATCGGAGCGCGCTTGGGAATGGCCATACTTATGATCTCCTCTACAAGCACAATGAAAGAAGAAGCTTTTCAAGTCATGCGTTATTTATCCTCCGAGGAAGTGCAGCGAAAAGCGGCGATGAACGGCAAAAGAGCTTCACTGCGAGATCCGGAACTGCAAAAGGTGTATGGAAAAGATTTCTCATCATTGAACGGGAAACATGTCAGCAGTATTTTCTATAACAAGTATGCGCCGCAATATCCTTATACGGAGTACAACGATATTGTGACTAAACAATTGAATGCAGCAATTAACAACGTGATCACAAAACAGGTTGATGCGAATACCGCGCTCAGGGAGGCGGAGGAAGCCGCCAATAGAGCAATCGCTGCAGAAAAAGGAAAGTAATCACAGTTCGTAATCACAGTTCAATAAAGGAGCTAAGGAGAGAAGATGTCGAAAAAGATGAATGTTGCGATTATTGGAACCGGTGCGAGAGGCGATAAACATATTCAGGCATGGCAAAAATTAGGCCACAACGTCGTTTCGGTGACCGACATCGACTCGGCGCGTGCGATGGACGTTGCCCGGCAGTATGGGATCGGGCAAATATATACGGACTATAAGGAAGCACTAGACGATGCGGATGTGCACATTGCCTCCGTCTGTGTACCGCTTGCTTTCCATGCACCGGTCACCATCTATGCAGCCAAGCAAGGAAAACATATTTACTGCGAAAAGCCGGTGTCGCGCCATCTATCCGAATCGTACGCGATGGAAGAAGCGGTACGCGAAGCCGGTGTCAAGTTCTGTCTCGGTTTTCAACGAAATTTGAGCCAAGGGGTGAAGCAGTTGGCGGAATGGGCGCAGTCCGGCCTCTTTGGCAGACCGCTTGTCTTCAGCAGCGAATTGCTTCAGGAAATTCGCCCTAAACGAACGATGCATGATGCCAATGGCAACATGGGACCGATTGTTGACACTTGCTGCCACGATTTTCTGATGTGGCAGACCGTGTTCCAGTCCAAACCGAAAACCGTATACGCGCGGGGAGGCATTCTGGCGAACGGCGCCCCAGAGCTGGCGCACATCTCCCAATTAGCCGTCGATACGGCGACAATTATCGTGGAGTTCGAGTCGGGCGATATCGGCCAAATGACAGTATCCTGGGGATTGCCACCCGGAATACGCTTCAAAGGAAATCCGGATCGGGTATTCGGTCCGCGGGGCGGAGCGATAGGCAAGGCGAATACCGGTGCAGGACGTTTAACGCTGTATGAAGGAAACCAATCGCAAGAAATCGCACTCGAGTTTCACGATTTACTTGTCGAACAATTTGAAATGTTTATTGCTGCGATTGAGCATGGCGGCCCGGATCCGATCGGGTTTGCGACAAGCAATGAAATGCTGAGACTCAGTCTAGCCGTACTCGAATCGATTGAGACTGGGAAAGTGGTTAATTTGTAGATCAAATAGACGCATGATACGCATTTTCCGAAACACGTTCTTCCTGATCAGGGGAGCGTGTTTTTTAGATTTCAAAAAAGTGTTGTATGTATCAGTGAAACATAATAGTATTAAAAGCGAGATAAGATTTTGAATACGGTCAAATTAGATGAAGGAGGGGAA
>JAJFMO010000614.1 GCA_020697475.1 Paenibacillaceae bacterium
CGTTCTTCACAATCATGCACAGACTGATCGTAATCATCGCACATGTCACCCCATACCAATACATATGCCGGTCTGGAAAGGCTTGTGCCAACGATTTGGTGGCAAAAGAAAAAGATAGGAACGTCGCGTAATAACTATGCTCAGTCTCAGGTAGTGTCCCCCTACAACCGTGCTAGATGAGCAAATGCCTGCACATGTGCAGGAATTCCCGTAGATAACCTCGATAGAATCAGTAAAACCCATTATGATATTACAAAAAAAGCCCCCAACACTGAAGTTGGGGAGCTTGCTTTTGTGATTGACGGTTACTTCGCCTGAATATATCCTTCAGCCTTCAACAACTCGGCGATCAGGACAGCACCGCCGGCCGCGCCGCGCAACGTGTTGTGCGACAGCCCGACGAACTTGTAATCATAAAGCGAATCCTCGCGCAGCCGGCCCATCGACACGCCCATGCCGTGCTCCAAGTCGCGGTCGAGCTTCGTCTGCGGACGGTTTTCTTCCTCGAAATAGGTGATGAACTGCTTAGGAGCGCTTGGCAGTTCCAGCTCCTGCGGGCGTCCCTTGTATTGCCGCCACTGCTGCAAAATCTCTTCCTGCGAAGGCTTGCGCTTGAACGACACGAACACCGTCGCCAAGTGGCCGTCCGACACCGGCACGCGAATGCATTGGGACGTGATGGCCGGCCCTTGCGCTTTCACAATCTCGTCGCCGACGACGCGGCCCCAAATGCGCAGCGGCTCTTGCTCGCTCTTCTCTTCTTCTCCGCCGATATACGGAATGACGTTGTCGAGCATTTCCGGCCAGTCGCCGAAGCTCTTGCCCGCGCCGGAAATCGCTTGATACGTCGAGACGACAACCTGCGTCGGCTCATAGTCCATCAGCGCATGCAGCGCCGGAACGTAGCTCTGGATCGAGCAGTTCGGCTTGACGGCGATGAAGCCGCTCTTCGTGCCCAACCGCTTGCGCTGAGCGACGATCACATCTATATGTTGCGGATTAATCTCCGGAATGACCATCGGTACGTCCGGCGTCCAACGATGCGCCGAGTTGTTGGAAATGACCGGCGTCCCCGTCTTCGCATACGCTTCTTCCAAAACTTGAATATCTTTCTTCGGCATATCGACCGCGCAGAAGACGAAATCGACCCCTCCCGCGACTTCCTCCACCTTGGAGGCGTCCAACACGACGATCGGCTTCACCGCGTCTGGAATCGGAGAGTCCAGCTTCCAGCGCCCCTGCACCGCTTCTTCGTATGTTTTGCCTGCCGACCCGGCGCTAGCCGCAATCGCCGCCACTTCAAACCATGGGTGGTTATCCAGCAGTTGGACGAACCGTTGGCCGACCATTCCCGTTCCCCCGACAATGCCCACTTTCAGTTTATTTGCCATATAAGTCCCAATTCCTTCCATTCTATCAATCACCTTGTGGGTGAAAAAATATTTGCCCTTGTGGTATCCATATGCCGCATGCGGCAGGTTGGTCACAGCCCAATCGGGCAACCTTCTTTAATCGTTGATTATACCACAATGGAGGGCATTATTTCTATGGGAATTGTGCAACTGTGCAAGTTAAACCGTTGCTGGAAACGAGCAAACTCAACCTCCCTGGAGGTAACGGCCATCAGCGCAGCTTAGCGCCCCATCCGCCCTGCCGACCTTTATAGCCTCCACTGTGGCCGTTACAGCCCCTTGCGAAAAGGTTTCTATCCTTACAGTCAATCCAAGCGCTCTCCCCGAACGGTTGAAGCAGCTCCAGCCACTTCTTGAGCAATTGCTTCTGTTCCCAGCGAATATCTTTGATTTCCCCGGCGTCCTTCTGCTCCAACACCTCATAGGTGAAGTCATCGGCGCCCTGCGCATTCCAGTCCTTTTGCAACTGCAAATTGGCGAATCTCCCCATGTCAAGCTGGGCTTGAATGGTCGACCATTTATTTTTCAAATTCGGGTAGCTGGCCAAATACATCTTCCCGTTCGTCCGATTCGTAATCTTGACGACTCCCATGTGAACTTTGATCTGCAAATACTCTTCCACCAGCTCTTTGCGCTTGCTTTTATCCATAATCCAAATATCCTTTCTTCTGTTAAAAATGCTCGCGTTCACCCACCCACGCCGCCAGCCAACCGCTCGTTCGATCAGTAGCCCATTTCCTTCAGCAGCCTCGACAGTACACGCAATCTCTCGCCAATCATTTCGTCGTCTTGGCTTAAAACTTGCGAGAACAGCTTCATGTCCTCGTCGATTTTCTCATTGTCCGTGCAAACCGCCACCGACATGGCATCGCCTTGCAATCCGATCCGATCGATGACAGGCTGTTGCGGATCATACCCTTTCTCGAACTTATACGCCTCCCGGAAATGCTCCAGCGACCGACAGATCAGAATCGATAAGTCGAGCACGCGATGGAGCGGCAGCTCCTCCGATTGCCGTGACCATTTCTCTCCCGTATATCTCCACACTTTCGCGGAAATATCGACTTTCCCCCGATCGTTCCACTGTGCCAAGCCGAGCGACAGCCCCTTGGCATCCGTATTGCCGGCTAAACGTCCATCTACTTGTTCATAGTTGTCGGATACTACAACGGGCTTATGTTTTAAGGTCGTTGGAATTTTCATCAAAATGTCTCCTTGATCACATTTATTATTTAGTAACTTAGTAAATTACTAAATAAGTATAATTAAAGTCTACCCTGTTCGTCAAGTTTTCGAGTATGTTAAAGTCTGCAAAGTAACCAACCATTGCGAGGTGATTCAGTTGAGTGATGCGGAGTACCACTTGCGTTTTGGAGAATTGTGCAGCAAATTGCATATCGGCGAACTCGATCGGGAGCCAGAGGCGATCTCCGGCGGCCACTTGCACAGGATGTATGCTATCCATACCTCGCAGGGAAAGTTCGCAATTAAAACGTTGAATCCACATATCATGCGACGTCCGACGGCAATGTCAAATTACATACGATCCGAACGAATCGCCGAGTGGGTCGCACAAATCCTCCCCGCCCTTCCGGCTAGACGTTTCGAAGGCATCTTTATCCATGAGTTGGAAGGCCAGTTTTATCTTGTTTTCGACTGGGTTGTTGGCGAATGCTTGACCCCCGATGAGTTGAGAGTGGCGCATTGCCGCAAAATTGGCAGCATCCTTGCCGATCTTCATCGGATCGATTTTTCTCGGTTAGGATATTCCATGACCTCGTCGGCTGAAGTGCAGCCCATCGATTGGAAGCATTATTTTCAAAAAGGTCAACAGGTGTATGCAGAGTGGGTAAATATGATGGAGGACATGCTGGAGGAACTTCATGAATGGAATGTTCTG
>JAJFMO010000244.1 GCA_020697475.1 Paenibacillaceae bacterium
CAAAGGCAGCAAAGGCGTCTTTCAAGGCTCGATGAGCTATCTGCTGCAGGACGAGGGCGGACAAGTGCAAGAAGCGCACTCGATTTCAGCCGGCCTTGATTATCCGGGCATCGGCCCCGAGCATTCCTACTTGAAAGATGCCAAGCGGGCGGAATATTTCCCGGCGACGGACCAGGAAGCATTGGATGCGTTGCAACTGCTCAGCCGAGTGGAGGGCATCATCCCTGCGCTGGAGAGTGCGCATGCGATCGCCCACACGATCAAGCTGGCGCCGAAGATGGGCAAGGAGCAAATTATGATCGTCAATGTGTCCGGTCGCGGCGACAAAGACGTCGAATCGATCATGCATTATTTGGCCAAGGAAAAAGACAAGCAGGCAGGGGGCGGCGCGCATGAATCTCATTGACCAGACGTTCTCGCGGCTGCGGGAGTCAGGCCAAACCGCGTTGATGCCGTTCATCACCATGGGCGATCCCGACTTACCGACTACGATTGAGATCATGAAGGAGCTTCAAGCGGCCGGCGCCGACCTATTCGAGCTTGGCATCCCTTACTCCGATCCGCTGGCGGACGGCCCGGTCATTCAAGCTTCGTCGCAACGGGCTCTGAAGCACCGCATCAATCTGCTCGACTGCCTCGGGACGGCGAAAGCGGCTCGGGAGGCAGGGGTAACGATTCCGATGATCCTTTTTACCTATTTTAATCCGGTCTTGCAGCTCGGTCTTGAGCGGGCGTTCACGCTTATCCAACAAAACGGCTTCAGCGGCGCGATCATTCCCGACCTGCCAATCGAGGAAGACCGCGAAGTAAGACAGTTGGCCGAACGGCATCATATTCATCTCATTCCATTAGTAGCGCCGACCTCGCAAGCACGTATCCAGCAAATCGCCTCGCAGGCGAAAGGATTCGTCTATTGCGTCTCTTCGCTCGGCGTTACCGGCGTCCGCTCCGATTTCCATGCGGAAATCGACGAGTTTCTCGCCACCGTGAAGCGCGCCGCCGCCGGGGTACCGATCGCCATCGGCTTTGGTATCTCGACTCACGAGCAAGTCGAGCGATTCGCGAAAAGCTGCGACGGCGTCATCGTCGGCAGCGCAATCGTTCGCATCATCGGCGAAGCCGGTCCGTTGCTGGCCGACCCCGCCCGCCGCGAAGAAGGGCTCAAACAAATCGGCGACTTCGTCCGGCAGTTGAAAGGATAGTCCAGCTTAGCGCCATAGTTATTGCACACGTCACAGTTGCCCACCAGGCAATTGTGACGTTATTATTGTGGTTGGAGACAGAATTGCAGGGATTTGGCTTCAGGAACAAATAATCGGAGAATTGGTGAGCCCACCTTTTGAAAAATCAATAGGAATAAGCTAAAATAGCAAAATACATCCTTACAAATTTTGATCCTATTTCGAGGTGGATAATAATGCAACCTAAGCAAAATATCGTACATTTGCCGGTTTATCAGCCAGGCAAACCGATCGAGGAAGTCAAGCGGGAGCTGGGTTTGAGCCATGTCATCAAGCTTGCGTCCAACGAGAATCCGTTCGGGTGCTCGCCTAAGGCGAAGGAAGCGATGCAAGCGGAATTCGCCAATATCAGCTTGTATCCCGACGGGGGAGCGGTCGACTTGACGAACGTGCTGGCCGGCGATCTCGGAGTGAACGCGGACCAGATTATTTTCGGAGCCGGATCGGACGACGTCATTATGATGATTGCCCGTGCGTTCCTCGTCCCTGGCGACGAGACGGTAATGGCTACGCATACGTTCGGCCAGTACAAGCACAACGCTGAAGTGGAAGGCGCGGTTTGCGTCGAAGTTCCGTTGAAAGACGGGGTACACGATTTGTCGGCAATGCTTGCCAAGGTCAATGGGAAGACCAAGATCGTCTGGATTTGCAACCCGAACAACCCGACCGGGACGGCCGTATCGCTTGAAGAGATCGAACGATTCATTCAAAGCGTACCTAAGAGCGTAATGGTCGTGCTTGACGAGGCTTATTACGAATACCTGCCTCCGGCGCAGTTCAGCCACAGTATCGATTTGGTCAAAAAGTATGGGCGGCGGCTGTCGCTTCGGTACGTGACACGGATTTCGTCGAGCAATGCCGCAAGAACAACGATGCCGGACGCGCGCAGTTGCAAGCAGCTTTTGATCGGATGGGTCTTTCCTACTATCCTTCCTTCGGAAACTTCATCATGGTCCACATCGGCCGGCCGGCCGGACCGGTGTTTGACGCGTTGCTTCGCAAGGGGATTATCGTGCGCGGCGGCCATCAGCTTGACTTCCCTAAGTCGCTGAGGATCACGATCGGCAGCCAAGAGCAGAACGCCGCGTTCCTGGACGCGCTCGAGGACGCTCTTAAATCATGACGAAAATTGCGATCTTCGGCGTCGGATTGATTGGCGGTTCGTTGGCGTTGAATTTTAAGGGCAAGCCGGGTGTAACGGTTGTCGGCTTGTCCAACAACCCTGCGTCTGTGGAGAAATATGTGCGGCTCGGCGTGGTGGATGCAGCGACGACCTCGGTGGCCGAAGCAGCGGAGGACGCCGACTTTATCTTTATATGTTGCCCGGTCGGCTTGATCGACAGCTATTTAACCCAGCTCGCTGCACTGCCGTTAAAGTCGGGCTGCGTCATCACGGACGTCGGCAGCACGAAGGCGTCGATCGTTCGCGCAGCCGGAGAGCTTGATTTCGGACAAGCGCACTTTATCGGCGGCCATCCGATGGCTGGTTCGGAGCGTTCCGGCGTTGAAGTCGCTAACATCAACTTATTCGAGAACGCGTTTTATATCTTGACACCAACGGATAAGACGCCGGAACCGGCGTTCGAGCGACTGGCCGATTTGATCGCTTGGACACGTGCGCAGATCGTCCGGATCGAGGCCGGGCTGCACGACAACATCGCTGCCGCAGTCAGCCATCTGCCTCATTTGATCGCCGTCGCGCTCGTCAATCAGATCGCACGGTACAATGAGTCCGACACGCTATACCAGCGGCTGGCTGCCGGCGGTTTCCGCGATATTACACGCATCGCCTCCAGCGATCCCATTATGTGGCGGGACACGTTAATCGACAATCGGATGATTTTGCTGGACATGCTGGAGGATTGGAACATGCAGATCGAACATTTCATCCAGCTGTTGGAGAACGCTGACGGGGAAGGAATCGAGCGCGAGTTTCTCACCGCAGGCGAATTCCGCAACCGGCTGCCCGAACGCAGCAAAGGGGTAATAGGATCACAGTTCGATCTGTACATTGACGTGCCAGACAATCCTGGGGTGATCGGCCAAATTGCCGGCTTGCTCGGCAATCATCAGATAAATTTGAGCAACATCCAGATCATGGAAAGCCGTTCGGACGTGCCCGGCGTGCTGCGCCTGTCGTTCCGAAGCCGCGAGCATCAGGACCGCGCGGCCCAATTGCTGGAACCCAATTACACCGTACGTCGTTGATCGAGTAATCGGCAGGAACTAGACCGTGAAATTCGGTGCATCCAACCTATTTTAAAAAATTCCATAAAACGTTTGCAAAAAATGGTTGACAGAGTGAAAACGGATTCATATAATAAGATTACAGTATGGTTTCTCTCCACTCCTATCTGAATTATTTGCACTTAAGTGCAGCCACCTCGTGCAGGTGGCATTTTTTTGCGTTTTTAATATTATTTTATACTTTTCCTGCTATAATAGGTCAGAATGCTCAAATACAAAATCATATAAGGTACATCGCAACTTTTCGCTTTCAGGACGGTAGTAATAAGTAGGTCGACTGAAGGCAAGGGGGGCGCCTGCAAGGAGGGTCGCTTGTAATGACCGATGCCCAGTTGATTCGCGAGATCAAAGATGGCAACGTCGAATTGTTTGCTGAACTGATACGTCGTTATGAGCGCAGAATTACGGCCTATATTTATCCAATGTTGCAAAGCTCCCACATGGGGCATTTGGCGGAGGATCTTTGCCAAGATACATTTTATAAAGCTTATCGCAGCTTGCAGACGTTTCGGGAAGTTGAAGCTTCGTTCTCTACATGGCTACACGTGATCGCTCGCAATACGGTGTTGAGCGAACTGCGCAAACACCACAAGATCAAAGTATCGCTGGACCAAGAGTCAGACGAAACCGGCAAAACCGGTATGGAAATGTTGACAATTCCGGTAGAGATGCAGCCGGAGCAAACCTTGTTGCGCAACGAGAAGGTTTCGATGGTTCGCGAAGCGATTAACAATTTGCCGGAGAAGCAGCGATCCGCGTTGATTTTGCGGGAATACGAACAATTGGATTATCAGGAAATCGCCAATATATTGGATCAGACGGTCAGTTCGGTCAAGTCGTTGTTGTTTCGGGCGAGAAACAGCGTTCGCTTGCAGCTTGAGCCGTATGAGAAGAGCATGAAGGGATGAAGCAGCGATGAAGTGTGACGAGGTTCAACAATTGTTCGGCGTCTACTGGGATTTGCCGGAACACGATGAACGGCGTGCGCAGGTTCAGGAACACATTCGCGGATGCCGCGAATGCGCCGAAGAATTCGAGATGTGGGACGAGAGCAACGAACTCATTCGTCTCGCAGGCGGTACGATTGCACTTGAACCGCAAGACTCGAACGCCATCGCGAGTAAGGTAATGAGCCGTATTTATGAGGCGGAATCGTGGAGGCTGCCCATTCCCGAAAGAATGTACATGATCACCCAGAAGATGCGGCGGAATTTCACGGCTGCGATTGTGTGCTGTTTGACGTTGTTCTGCTTCAGCTTCCTCTACTCGTTGGTTTACGGCGGGGTGAAGAACAGTGGCTCCATCACGAACGCGGATCACCCCATATACGGTCTGCAGCCGGTTGCCGCAGCCAGCTCCACACCAGGTTCGCTGGATGTGCATGCAATGTCCTCGGCGGTCGCGAGCTTAAGCGATCCGTTCCTGCTCAAGGTTGGTCCGATTCATACGATCTCCGATTACATGCTGGCGATTTCATTAATCGGCATGGTCTGCACGCTGCTCACCCTCAATTGGCTATCCCGAACACGGGTTTGATAAAAAAATTGAGTCAGAGAGAAGGGCATTTGGGTGTGAGGTGAAGAAGCGTCAGCGCTCGCCTTTGAAATGTTATTCAAACCGCTAAATCTTTTCAATGAATAAGATTTCAACAGCGATCGGAACCTCATACCCATGGCTTATGACTTGCCTCAATGCCGCCGAAAGGCGTTTTTTCTTTTTTAAAGCCGATCTTCGGATTAAAACCCGGTAAATTATCCCATAATGGGAGTAGCGGGAGGGATGTAAATGAATCTGGCGGACATGTTGAGTTATGCCGATATTCATGATCTGGGAAGAATCGCCGGCACATATGACTGTGAATGCAACGGGCATTCCAAGAACGAGCTGATCCAGTCGATCTTGACGACGGTTAGTCGCAGAGAAATATTTGATTCCGAAGTCGAAAGCTTAAGCTTGGAGGATTTGCGCTTCTTAAATTCTCTCTTATTCGACCGCAGAGACTCCTTCACTTTGGAAGAATTGATTGCCAGGGCGAGCCAGACAGGCTTCCAGACGGACGGCAAAGAGACGATCAAGCGCAACCCGCGAGACGCGATTTCGCGCTTTAAGCGGCGCGGGTGGCTGTTCAACGGGCACTCGCTGCAAACCAAATACTTGTTTCAAATTCCGGCTGACCTGAAACGGCGTTTCAACGAGACGCTGACCAGGCAATTTCTCGGAAAAATCGAAACGACCGGCGAGCCGGCCGTATACCGAGATGAACAGCAGCTCATCCTCGATGACATCTCTCAATTTCTGCATTTTATTTTTCACCAGGAAGCTCAGTTGACGGCGGAAAATTACATGTACAAAAGGTTCCTGCAACAAATTCTCGACCGGATGAGCGTTCGTGAGGAGCCGGCCAAGGGGGCCTGGAGATTCGGCTACGGGAGAATGTTCAAGGAGTACCCGAATCGGTTTTCGTTCATCTACGATTATTGTTACTTTCAGGAATTGATTTCCGAGCACGATCAAGTGTTAAGCCTGACGGAGAAAGGAAAGCAGTTCGTCATCGCCGGCCGCGCTGCCGATTTGCTGGACGTTTACCGGTTTTGGTTGCGGCTGTATAAGGGCGCGGTGCCAAATATGGCTTCGCTCGCCCATTGGGTGGAGAGTTTATCCAAGGATTGGGTGCTTGCCGACTCGTTAGCCAAGTTGATTTGCCCGTTGATCAAGCCGTTCTATTATGATACGCCGGATTCAATTTTCCACCAACGCTTGTTGCAGATGATGATGCATCTGGGATTGCTCAGCATCGGGGAAGACGAGCAGAGAGGCAAGGTTGTCAGGATCAACAAGCTCGGCAGCCGGATTGTTCGCGGCACGTACGTTTCGGATGACGAGCGGATCGAGCTGGGTCAGCAGAGATGACGCCGATTTATCGTCTAGGCCAAGGCACATTCGCAGCGGCCCGGGGGCGTTTGTACGGGTGCGGCGCTTTGCGCAATGAATATGATTTAGTAAGACACACTGGAACGTTCATTAGAAACACCACCGGAGCGACAAGAGAACAAGGAGGTCGGTTTTCGTGAGCAAAGTCAGTTATGTTAACCAAGCACTGTTGAGTTTGATGGCGGAAGTCTTCCTCGACGAATCGCTTCGTCAATTCAAAGAGGAGAAACTATACCAAGAAATTGACAACGCATTGGCGAGCAAAGACGAGGATACGTTTCTGATGTTAACCAGCGAATTGAAAAACCTGCAATCCCGTTAGAATTTCGTAAACTGCGACGGAACGAAAATATGGACAACGGAAATATGGACATTGTTTGAATAGACGTGCGAATCGGTTTCGCAGGTCTGTTTTTTTTGTTAAAGTAATTGAGGCAATTGAAGGAGGTTAGGGGATAAAATGAAGTTCAGCGACATCAAGGAGGAAGAATGGGACGAGCTTCGCCCGTATTTGGATACGTGTCTGCTCCCGGCGACGGGTTTGACCGGCGTGGAACAGCCATGGGAGGCGACACTGGAGCTGTCGAAACTGCGGGACGCGCTCGACGCGCTGGAGATTCCTTACAAAGGCAGGGTCGTCACTTATCCGGCGATGCATTATTTGTTCTCCGGAACGGAAGTGTCGGATATTGATCAAGCATGCAAAAAAATGCGGGAGGCAGGGTTTCGTTACGTTGTTGTTGTCACGGCGAACGAACAGATCGCATCGCTCTGCGTGCCGTCGGCGGACTTGCTGCTCGCGCTCGATTTCCAGGATGACTCGGTGGAAATCAGACAACAACAGCGGCAGTTTGGCGTTCGAATGGAACGAGTATGGTCTGGCACAGCGCCGGTTGAATGATTGCTACAACAATGGTGCAGGATATAAGGTGTAAGGCTGGAATGTTCAGGACGGATTTCCCGGCACATCCCCCAGTTGTGACAATTTCGGTAAAACTTAGGCCTGTGGCGCGGGTTCGAACGGGTGAGCCCCTTGCGTTTCCTTGACGCTCATCCAAGATCAGGCTATTATATTTATGTCCTGATTACATTAGGCCGTCTTTCCAAACGTCTCAGTAAGAATTTGCACTGTTGATTGTTCGACGTCTTGATAAACGCATTTCGCCAGAGGATGGTGTTAGTCGTTTATCCTCGGACATGACATACAACGGTTAAAGGGGGTAGAACGAGAACATGAGCGATCAAACCAATCAGGAGAATCGGCACGAGTCGAAAGCCGGAGCAAGGCGGGAGATGTCGCGCCGCCAATTTCTATCCTATACGTTGGGCGGCGCAGGCGCATTTATGGCCGCGAATATGGTCATTCCGATGGTGCGCTTTGCTGTGGATCCGATCCTGCAATCCAGCGGCGAGAGCGGTTGGGTGAAAGTCGCTGCGGAATCCGATATCAAGGACGAACCGCAATCTTTCACTTTCAAAGTGCATCAAGTGGATGGATGGTATGAGAGCGACGTGGAGCTGACTGCTTGGGTTGCCAAGGAGAACGGAAGTATTTTCGCCTTGTCGCCGATTTGCAAGCACTTGGGCTGCACGATCAACTGGAACACTGAACATA
>JAJFMO010000245.1 GCA_020697475.1 Paenibacillaceae bacterium
TTTCATAGATTAGAGCATGTCGGTCAAAAAGGCAACTCCCCTCGTCCCACCCCACTCACTAGCTAACTCAAGCCTACCCAGTCTTACCCAAACACCTCTGTAACTGCAGCCTCTAACTCGTCCAGCAACGCAAACCGCGAAGCGGCCCCGAGGCTTTCCACCAAGCCTTGGTAATACCACGCTTGGCTCTCTCGCCCCCGTTTGAATCGCGACCAGGCGTCCTCGCCATGTGCTGCCAGATCCTGCTGGATCGATCGGATATTGTGCAGCTTGTCCGCACAGGAAACTTGACGGATCGCCAGCGTTGCGTGCTTCAAATCTTCCAGCGTGTGCCGCTTCCTGTCTTCCCAAGAAGCCTCCTTATCCGGCTCGGAGCACCCTTTGACAATCTCAAGAACCACCGAGCCGAAGCGCGTGAGAAGCTGTTCCTCCGTCGTCTCGGTATCCTCCAGCGTATCGTGCAAAATCCCGGCAACGATCACTTCCTCATCACATCCGGCGCGTTGCAAAATCATAGCGACTGCAAAAGGGTGGCTGATGTACGGGATCCCGGTCCCTTTGCGTTTCTGATTGCGATGGGCGTAAGCCGCGAATTCAATCGCTTGTTCGATCATCGACATGGACATTCCCCTTCCGATACAGTTGCTCTGCATAACTTTCAATTAACGCCTTCATCGCGATCTTGTCGCGCCAAGACGGCGGAATCTCATTAACGCCATAAAACGCCCCGGCGATTTGCCCATAAACGGCGCCTGTCGTATCGGCATCGTCGCCCAAATTCACCGCCAGCAAAGCCCCTTGCTCAAAACTGTCCGATTTGCAAAAAGCCCACATTGCCGCCTCAAGCGACTTCACCACGTACCCCGATCCTTGGATATCCGGAGGCTCTTTCCTCTTATATGACCCGGCCAGGATGTCGGCAATTCGCGGCGTTAACGATCCAAGGTCCAGCCAATCCCCGAAAGCCGTCGGATGCAGCATATCTTCCTTCGACCAACCGTGCAGACCGGCCAAAATGTACGTTGCCATCAGCCGGCAAGCATCCACACACTCTACGGCAGCATGCGTCGTCTTCGAGCTAAGCGCCGCATACTCGATGGCCTTACGACGAGTCGCTGAGAAGAACATCGGCACAGGACATAGTCGCATGATCGTTCCGTTGCCCGCCGAATTCGAAGCCGCTCTCGGTTTCGAGTCTCGACCGAAGCCATCTGGCAAATCAAAGCGACACAGGATGATATTTAAGGATATAATATCTATCAAAAAGGAGTGAATGAAATTGTTTTTTGTCAATGCCCGAGCCATTATAGAGCGTGAGAATGCGGGGAAGACCGAGATAATTATTCAAACGCGCAACAAGCCGGATGAACCGAAACAACTGGAGCTGCCGGGAGGCAAGGTGGAAAAGTTCGAGTCGTTGACTCACGCGCTGCGCCGCGAAGTGATGGAAGAAACCGGGCTTACGGTTACTTGGATTGAAGGTGAAGATACGCGAATTGATACCGAAGGGATCAGCCCGAATAGAGTGGTGGAGTGTATTCGCCCCTTCGCTGCATACCAGACGCTTAAAGGCGGGGTCGATTCGGTTGGTTATTACTTTCTTTGCAATGCGGAAGGCGAGTTGTTCAAGGAAGGCGACTGCGCACAAAACCCCCGCTGGGTCACCGTAAACGAATTGGCCGAAAAGATACATAGCGACCCGCAACAGTTTATTAACATCGACTGTGCCGCCATCATGTTCTATTTAAAACACCGTGCAAAAGTCCCTTATTGAAGGGACTTTTACCGGTACAAACCGCCACTACCTAACGAACAAAATATAGTCCGTGACTGGCGGCTCCAGCCCGTCCGCCCGAAGAAGCTGGTTGATCTGCCCGCGATGATACTGACCATGAAGCGCAACGTGGGTTAAAATGTCCCGAATCGGGGTCGTATACTCTGTGCCTTGGCTGTTCTTGTAGGGCAGCGGTCGGTCCAAGTCGCCTTCTCCAATTCCAGCCAAATACACCGCGTACCCTTCCCTGTTAAGCGCCACAAGCTTCGAGCACTCCTCCAGCTCCTTATCCGCCCAGATCGGCAAGTGCGAGCTGTCCAACCCCTGCAACCGAGTCAACCATACTTGTTCCGCATTCAGCATATGTGAAAATAGCCGCATAGCCTGCGGGTTGCCGCGCTCGGAAGTTTGCAAAGCCCGAACAATCCGCTCATTGGCCCAATGCAGATGGTCGAACATCATTCGGATTGTCTTCATCGATATCCCTCCCCCCAATAAACACTATTGAAACTTCGGCTTCCAGCGGATCAGTCGGTCGTCGCCCTCTTGCGGATCACCTCGTCCATCGCGATTATTCGTCATAATGTAGATCGAGCCGTCCGCCGCTTCATAGACGTTCCGAACGCGCCCCAGTTCATTTTTGAACAAGTAGTCCAGGCTTTGAATCGATTGTTGATCTTTCTGAAAAATGACCCGTATAATCTGCTCCCCTCGCAGGTTCGCCACCAACAAATTCCCTTTCCACGGCCCTTTGCTGACGAATGTGATGCCTGAGGGAGCCCATGTCGTCTCGCCGCTGTGCATTAGCGGCTTCTTGAGCGGACCCGGCCCCAGCAACCCGCGATCCTTGGCAGCCACCGTCCCTTGATCGCCCTCGATTAACGGCCACCCGTAATTCGCCCCGGGCTCAATCATATTAATCTCATCGTGGGCCGATTGCCCGTGCTCCGAGCTGAACAGCTTGCCCGTCGTCGGGTTCCAAGCCAACCCTTGCGGATTGCGATGCCCCAAACTGTACACCGGCGAACCGGGAAACGGGTTATCCTTCGGAATGGAGCCGTCCAGCCCGATACGGAGAATTTTGCCGCCGAGCTTGGCCACTTCCTGGGCGCTCGGCCGATCCAACGCATCCCCGGCTGTAATATACAGCAGCCCGTCCGGCCCGATCTTGATCCTCCCGCCGTCATGATTGACTTCCCCGGGAAGATGATCGATCAACACTTTATCGATCGTCGCTTTGTTGCCTTTTTCCACCATTCTTAAGACGCGGTTCTGGGTTTGTTTATTTTCCTGATATGTGTGATAGACGTAAAAATAGTGGTTCGCGGCAAAATTCCGATCCAGCACGATCCCCAGCAGACCGGACTCGGATTGGCTGTAAAACGGATCGGTGAAAGTAAACACCGGCTCCGCCTGCAGCTTCCCCGCGACGATCACCGAATCACCCCAGGCCGCTCGGTGAAGAAGATCCGCCCATCCGAAGCGACATCCATATCCCACGGAACGTTCAGATGATCCGCCACAACTTCCTGCACATAGGGAAAAGGATCTTCCGCAGCTGCCTGCTGTGATGGAGATGGCGACGGCTGTTGAGACGGAGACGGCTGCTGCCCTCCCGCCACCGGCGTCTGTTGAGATTGTCCTGCACCTAAGTCGGCTGGCGCCGGGTCACCGCTGCAGCCCGCAAACAGAAAAGAAAGCAACGCCATGACTCCCACCCAACTCGAGAACCCAAACATGGTTATCCCCCTCCTGTTTCCTAATTCTAACGCGTGTGGCAAGCGTTACAATTTATCAAGTAGCATTTTGGCGCAAATAACGGCGCTGGCGATCGTTAGAATCGAGAGCCGACTAAGTAATGATAAAATTAACCCCATAAAAAATTAACCCCGCTTTCCTTGCAACACTTTGGGAGGCGAGGTTGTCCCATGAGGTGCTATACAACGGCAAAACCCCGCCCGCGCGTACCGCCGCGGCCCATCCAGCAACAACCCCAGCAGCATATCCCCTGCCGCGGTAAGCTTCAATAGTCTCCAGCCCCGCTTCATGCGCCTCAGGCGTGATGCGAACGCTGCGGCAGACGGAGACCACCCTGCCTTCGTCCACCAACGCCACGCAAGGCTGAACGCAATCTATTTCCTGCGCCAGCCATTCGAACCCATCGAGCCGGAATTCCGAACAATTCTCCTCGGTGATACGAACCACCCGCTCTATCGGCGCAGCCTCTTCCGGAATAACAAAACAAGGCCCCATCGAGAACCGTTCCCCTTGCAGGAGATTCATATATTCATCAAAGTGTTTCGGCTTCGCCTGAAAATCCCACACTGCCGGCTCGTCGGCACACAATTCCGCCAATTGCTCAACGATCCCCTCCGGGACATCGTACCGTAAACGGCAAAGAGCCGTCCCCTCGATCGTCCGCCCCAAGAAAAACCGGGGAGCAGGAGCCTCGCCGGCCCAAGGCTCGTTGACCTTGCGAAGCCGCATGTTCCGATCATGCGTAAACAGCGCCCGAACATGGAACTCCATCAACTGATGTGCATCCATATCTCATTTCACCCCCACCTAACCCCCAACCACAACCTCCGTCCGCGTAAAAAGCGCCGTATCCCGGCATACCTTCAGCTCCCGCCCGCTCGCCGTCGAGAGATTTCGGCACACTACTTTTTCGCAAGGAACATAGGGATATGGCGCATCCACGCGACAGCCGGGGTCGGCGAACAAGTACAGACCCTCGCCGCCTTCCGGTGCAACGGAATCGTCCACATGCAGATTGACAATCTCCACATTCCGCGGCATGTAGCACACATACCCAAAGTCGTGTAACCCGTTATTTTTCATCCCAAAAAGTTCAAGAGCCCCCACCGCACCTCCGGACGGAATCCACGTACAGTTGCGGATGACGACATCGCCCTCCCACGTGCTGCCGTAATCGCGCCGAAGCTCCACCAACGAATTGCCGTAGGAAGTAACATTCTCCAGAGTCAACAACCCCCGGCCAATCGCCTTAACTCCCATCCATCCGATGAAGCTGTCTTTCACCGTATACGTGCCGGATACGCCCATATGCGCGTCCAACCGGGAGATCACACAGCCCTCAACCCGTATATTTTTACAAAAATTCGAGGCGATGACCCCCCAGCGGGTGCTGTCGGTAATGTTATTCATCCTGCAATTGACCAACTTGAAATCCACGACACTATTCGCATGCAGATCATACGACCCCATCGAGACCGGCTCGCCCGCGTTGCCGATCGTCTTATAAATCTTGTGGCCGCTGACAAAACAGTTCTGAAACGTCACATAAGCACAACGCATCGCATTCAAAAAACCTCGATACGGCGAGCCGTGCCCCACTTCACCCGCCACATAATGGACCGTTCCGTCGACCACCGTATTCGACCGGGTGATATCGATCCCGCGGCTGTAATAATCGTACTTGGACTCTCCGCGATTCGCGATCGTAGTGAAAATCCCGCCACTCACGGTCAGCACTGCTTGATCGATCGGCCAAGCCTCCGCTTTGGTGATCTCCTCGTAATCCCAATCAATCGGCGAAGCGATCGAGCCGTCCTTGTTCACAATGAAGCAATCCGTCTGGCTCGTCCCGTTGTTCTGATTCAGCCCGTAGCGGATGAACCTCTTCACCTTGGTGTTGGTCACCATCACATAATGGTCAGCCTCTAACCCAAGATCCAACTGCTTCTGATCGCGGGTCAACGAAGGAATCGTCACCTCTTGCGACAGATGGACGGATTTCACTTGAAAACAAGGCAGCTTATGATTCTCGACCATGGTGTCATCAATCGTAAACCGAGTCGTGCCCCAATCCACGTCCGTTTCGATCACGGCGGTCAGCGCCTTAGGGCCGATATAATATGTGGCGTCGGCCTTCGTCTTCACCGGCAAACCATGCTCATTCGCATAGGCATGAGCCGAGCAGATCGCCGCCATGTCGTCTGTCTCGCCATCCCCCACGGCGCCAAAATCCTCATAGTTAACAAATTGCTTTATTTTCCCCATGATGAACTCTCCTCCCCCATCGCCTGTGTCTTAAGGCAACACGTTGCCCGCCGCGCGGAAGATGCCATACCATTCCTCGCGGGTCAACTGAACGTCACTCGCTGCACAGCAGTCCTTCAGCCGCTCAATATTCATCGTGCCAATCACCGGCTGCATCTTGGCAGGGTGGCGCAGCAGCCAGGCGATGGCGATCGTCGTATTACTGACCCCATACTTCTCCGCGACTTCGTCGATCTTCTGATTCAGTTCCGGGAACTTGTCGCTGCCAAGGAAAACACCTTCAAAAAAT
>JAJFMO010000004.1 GCA_020697475.1 Paenibacillaceae bacterium
ATGTCAGGAGGTCAGCCATCTCGGGTCCGCGCTCGCCCCCGGTCAAGATCGGGGTACGTTCCTTGGTCGCGCCGATCGCTCCGAGAATCGCCCCTTCAACGAAGTCCGCCCCGCTCGGGCGAATCAATTCGGCGATGTCCTGTTTGATGTTCGGCGAAGTTGAATTCAAGTCAAGGTAGATTTGCCCCGGCTTCAACCATTTGGCGCACTCCTCGGCGACAAGTCGTGCCGATTGGGTTGTCACTGTCGATATGATGACGTTGGAATGTTCCATCAGTTCGACCAACCCAACAAATTCGATTCCAGGCGCCTGAGCCCGCTGCTCCAACAATTCGCGTCCGCCAGGCTTGTTCAGCACAATGTCGTAAACGGCGATGTTCGCTCCGTGCTCCCTAAGCCTTCCGCTTAATACCGGAGCCACTTCGCCGAATCCGACAAAGCCGATTGTTTGTTGCGTCATCTTTGACACTCCTTATCCTAAAATAGCCTGCAGCCCGGTTTGCGGCGTGCATCCGACGATCAGCTTTTCGCCGTCCGAGTAACCTTCTTCCCGCCCTTCAAGCTCCCGAATCAACAGACTGCGCCAATGGGCGAGTCGGGCAGCGTACTCCGATCTCGACGACAAGTTCGTCTGTTCCCGAGGGTCGTTCGCCATGTCAAAATATTGCTCTTCCCCGGTCTGCGAATACCAAATATATTTTTCCCTACCGTCGGTCACGTAGTGATGAGAGCGATCCTTATGAGCATGCTCGCCATGAATATACGAACGCCATTGCACTTCTTCCCGGCGAGCGAGCGGCAATAGGCTCTTCCCTTCGACAGCGGGCGGGATCGCGACTCCGGCAGCGTCGAGGAACGTCGGCATAATGTCGCGCAGCTCAATCGGATGATCGTCCTTGCCGCCGCGTTTGATTCCAAGTCGGTTGCCAGGATCGGCGAGTATGAAAGGAACGTGGACGCTGCCCTCGTACGGCACAGTCTTCTTGAACATATGATGGTCGCCCAGCATGTCCCCGTGATCGGAGGCGAACAGGATAACCGTGTCTTTGTCCACGCCGTAGTCGCTCATCGCCTTGCGGAAGCGGCCGATCTGCTGATCGATATGCGTGATGAGAGCATAATACGCAGCCATCGCCCGCTGCAGCCGCCTCTCGGATCGAACAATGCCGCGGGTGACCGCCGGGTCGAGCCCGCCCCCGGCCGCATCCTCCTGATCCGCCCAATCCCCAATGACCGGCGGCGGCAGTTTCTCGTGGGCGTACAAGTCGAAGTAGTATTGCGGCGGGTCGAGAGGCGGGTGCGGGCGAACGAAAGAGAGCCACAGGAAGAACGGCTTGCGCGGGTCTCTGCGGCGGAGAAAATCGATCGATTGGGTGACCGCCCAATTCGTCGGATGAAGTTCCTCAGACAAATGCCAAGTGCGCGTCATCGCCGAATCAGACGTTCCCAACCCGTTCTCCTGCAATTCGCGATGAGAGCCCGCCCTCTCCCGCAGCCACGGCAAATAATCGTCGTAGCTTTCCAGTGCTTCCGCGAAGGCGTCCTTGTTCGGGTTGATATGGCTGTGTCCGTTATGCAGTACGACGTTATGGAACCCGCATAACGTTCGACGCGGGTACACATGCATCTTACCGACGCTCTGGGTATGGTAGCCGGCTTTGGCCAACTCGCCCGGAAGCGTACACTCGTAATTCCACGGCACTTTGTCCTTGAACCCGACGCGACCGTGAGTGCGTTGGCTCAAACCCGTCAAGATCGCCGTCTTGGCCGGAATACACGTCGGCACGGCGGAGAAAGCGTGGGTAAACGTCACTCCTTCACGCGTCAACTGGTCGAGGTTCGGCGTCTCGATGATCGGGTGGCCGAGCGCGCTCAAGCAGTCGGCGCGCATCTGGTCAACAGTAATAAGAACGAAGTTCGGTTTCAATTCGGCGCCTCCTATGCGGATCTTATTTATTCGGCGGTCGATAGCCGGCTTCGATAAATTCGTACATACTCCACGGCAATGCCTTCAGCGCGTTCGGATCGATTTGCCACTTGTCCGTACGCTCCATTTTCACTGCGTTCGCTTGGCCCGCGTTGTCGCCGACGACGCAGCCGTATTGCTGCAACGCCGTGGCGAGCACGAGCGCTTGCGGCGCCAGATTCAGAGACGTCAAAACGACCGACGGCTTAATCCGCACAACATAACCTTCGGGCACCTTGCCGCCTTTATTATTCTCGTGGCCCGACATCGGGAACACATGGCTTGATGCGGTCGCATGCCAGAAGCATTCGAGCCGATGGCGGATCGCCACGGCCTCCGCCTCATCCAGCCTGACGGCGCGAATTGGAGGGGGAACCCCGCGGTGTCCGGTATTCCCTTTCGTTCCGCCCACCTTCTCGTCCAACCCTTCCGAATCGAGCCAATAACGATCCGTACCGTCTGCATGCCATTCCTTGCCGTCAAAGCTCGCCCCATGCAAACCGAAAGTTTGCTTCAGACTGGTATCAAATACGACGAATTGCCCGTCGGAGCCTGAAGCTTGGGTCGCTCCCGCAGGGATATGCAGCGATACGGCCGGCCCGTTCTTCGTCGGTTTCACCGTATAGAGCGGGTCACCCTCCGCAGCAAAATAGATCGGTTGGGCAAAGTTGCCCATGGACAGCTTCATATACCCCGGCGTGTTCGCCACCGAATCATCGATGAACGCGGCGCTCTTCGGGTCGATCGGCGCATCCGCAGGCAGCGGAGAGTTCCAGTAGGAATCGGCCGTGAACGCCCGAAATGGCCCGTCTTGCTGTGGAGCAGCGGTGCCGCCGCCGGACTGAGCCGTCGGTTGCAAGTCGGGCGCGGACGGGGGCGGCTGAACGGCACTTTCCGTCACCGGCTGTACACCCGGTTCTTCAGCCTGCCCGCCGGATCCCCCTGAACACCCTGATACAACCGAGAGCCACATCGCCCCGCCGATGAACAGAACGATCGGCCAGGCTGCCCTATTGCGGATGCGCTTGATCATTCTTGCTTATTCGGCAAATAACGCTTCTCGGCTTGCTCCAGCTCGTCAGCGTTCTGCAGACGGAAAATCTCTTTAACGGATACGACGTTCGGTTCGACATTGGCGAGTGTCTGCTCACTGTGGATTTGCGCCGCCGTCTTCTGCATCGCGGCGATCGAGGTGCGGATCAGGTGGTTGGCCCAAATCACCAGACTGATGCCCGCTTCGCGGAACACGTCGGTCGGCGTGTTGTAATACATCGTCGGCACGATGACGATCGGGCATCGGTTGCCCCATTCCTTCATGAACGCCAAAATTTCATCGCAATGCGCCAGTTTGCTGTGAATGAGCAGCGCGTCGGCCCCCGCCTTATGGTACGCCTCGGCGCGTTTGAGCGTCTCTTGCAGTCCCCAACCGGCGATGAACGACTCGATGCGGGCGACGATGCTGAAATCGTCGTCTCGCTGCGAGTCCTTGCCCGCCTTGATTTTGCCGCAGAACTCGTCGATATCGGCAAGGGGCTGGCCTTTGCTGTTGATGAACGAATTCGTCTTCGGGAACAGCTTATCCTCAATGCATACCGCAGCAATATCCCGCTGCTCCAGCTTCTGCACGAGTCTTCTCATATTGTTGAAATTGCCGTAGCCGGTATCGCCGTCGAGCAAGATCGGAATCGACGTGGCGTCGCTCATAAATTCCAATACATCGAGCACTTGGGTCCAGCTGGCTTCGTTGTTATCGCGAACTCCCATGGCGGCAGACAAGGACAGCCCGCTGCCCCAAATCCCTTTAAATCCGGCTTCTTCCACAATTTTTGCGCTTAACCCGCTGTGCGCTTCCATAATAAATTCCAGTTGCTGCGATTTCAGCAATTGCTTAAACTGAGTTGTCTTTTTCATTTGTAAAGCCTCCCATTATTATTTTTGCACCAATTGGTTTACTTTCTCTTCGCTTTGGCGTAAAGCCGTGTTGACATCGATTTCCCCATTGACGACCGACTGCATGGCCAGATTCATAATCGTTTTCGCATCAGCGTCATAGATGGTCGCTTGCGGCGGTGTCGCCGGTGTCGTCTTAAAAATTGCTTCGACATGTTTGCCTTGCAAATAGGAAAGCTTGGAACCGAAAGCTTTGATCATCGAATCGTCTTTAATTACAGGCAAATTTCCGTTCTGAGCCAACAGAGTCTGCGTTTCTTTGGAAATCAGGCTGGCAATCACTTGGAACGCCTCGTCTTTATGTTTGCTGCCGGACGTAACCGCCAATGCATGAGCGTCGAAATTGAAGCTGATCAGCTTGTTCTTCTCAAATGAAGGATAAGTAGCCATGTCCCAATTCAAATCTTTCGTCATTCCGAGCTTCTCCATATCGCCGCCCAAGCCGACGAACATCGCCAAAGTTTTATCTTTGCTGAAAGCCGTCACCGCCTTGCCCGAAGCTTGAAACTCCGAGTTTCCGGGAATATCGTAAATGCTTTTCAATGTAGTAAATACCCTTTTCCAACCGTCGTTATTGACAATCGCTTTCTTCGTTGCGGGATCGACGAACCCGAGTGACAATGCCGAGGCTGCACGGAATACCAAATTCGGTTCGAGTCCGCGATACTGTGTGCCGCCGTCTTTGCGAGTCACTTTCTTGGCAAGCTCCGCCGCCTCGTCCCAAGTCATCCCGTCGGGCGGATAACTAACGCCAAATTTATCGAAAATATCCTTGTTATAGAATAGTGCGCTGAAGTTTCTTTCATAAGGCAGCATTGTAATCTTCTTGCCATCGCTGCTTGCCACTTTCACGGCATCGATAATGCCTTTCTCAAAGCTGTTCAAATCCAGGTTATGCTTTTTGATTAACGAATCCATGTCATTCTCCAGCCCCAAATTAATGAGGTCGGAGGCCGTCAATGAACTGGTGGCGATGATGTCCGGTATGACCCCCTTAGCCACAAGGTTGGTCATATTCGTCAGAGCCGTATTATCTTTGCTGCTTTCGGAATAAATGTATGGAACCAATTCCAAAGTGATATTCGGATATTTCGCTTTGACAGGATTGGCAAAATAGGCTTGAAATTGCTCGTCGGTAAACCAGCCGTCGACGATGGCGATTTTCAAGGTAACCGGCTCTGCGGTTTTCGCTGGACTAGCGTCTCCCTGATTATTGGCGGATTGGCTTGTTTGGCCGCCATTGCCGCAACCCGCCACGATTGCAATACCCAGTGCATATACGAAAATTGATTTTAGCCATCTCTTCTTCAGACTTTTCACAAACAACATCCCCTTTGTTTTCAAAATAAGGCATGACGCCGACTGCACAGGCAAGACGGCGTCATGCATTACAGTACGTTCATATTAATCCGTATAAGTGATCGTCAGTTCCGGTCGGTTTGCTATTGTCGATGCTTCGCTGGACGAAATGCCCAGTCCGTTGTTTGTCGTGCCATTGGTTATGATGAGTCCATGATTGGCCGCTGAGTCGTCAATCCAATTCTGGATGATAGCCAGTCCATTCTGATTCAGGTTTACGGTGAAAGTGCCTGTAACTGTAGGGTTCACGGTTCCTAGTACGGTAGTGCCCCGGTCATTGCTGCCTTCCGCTCCGGAAATTTGCCAGCCGGTGCCGCTCTTATAGTTATTCCATGTGGCTCCGCCCTCGGTCCAGTCTCTCTTCAATTCATAGATGTCGAAACCCGTGCTGGTCGTAAAATCCGTTACATTAAATGTAATCGAAGCCGCCGTGACCGTACTGGCTGCCGGAATAGAGCCGACATACCATTTCAATAGAATAGCGTCATCCTGTCCGGTGGAACCTGGATCGTCTCCATCCGCGACTAAAGTCGTTGCTCCTCCCGAAGCCGTGTTTGGCGCGGATTCCTTGATCATCGTATCAATTGCGCCATTGTACGTGCTGGTCGGGGAAACACCGTTTTGGAACGAAGTGCTTTGAGAAGTGCCTATATCATCGCGAGGGTCGTACCCAGCTTCGATAAATTCCCAACTGCTCCACGGGACGGCTTGGAATGCGGTTCCGCTCAAATTCCAGTTCGGATTAACTTCGATCTTCACTTTGTTGCCGCTGCCGGAATTGTCTCCGACTACACATCCGTAATCTTGAAGAGCCTTGGCAATGACCAGAGCCTGTGAATTGAGCCCCAGACTGTCCAAATCGACCGAAGGCTTGATTCGGGCTACCATCCCTTCGGGAACGATCCCGCCCTTGTTGTTCTCATGGCCCGACATAGGGAATACATGGCTGGATGCGGTCGCCCACCAGAAGCATTCCAACCGATGGTTGATCACCCCGTCTTGAACCTCTTCGTAACGAACTGTACGTACCGGACCCGGGACGCCGCGATGTCCGATATTCCCGGTTGTTCCGCCGATCGATTGTTCCAATCCTTCCGAATCCAGATAATAACGGTCGGTTCCGTCCGCATGCCACGACGTGTCGAAGGTGGCATGATGCAATCCGACAACCTGATTTGTGCTTTCGTCATACACAATCAGTTGGGCGTCGTTCCCCGGCGCTGGCTCTGCACTGGCGGGAATATGCAACGTAACCGTCGGTCCGATTGAAGTCGGGGTCACAGTATAGATCGGATCTGAACTTGCCGCGAAATATACCGGTGTTTGGTAATCCACAGTAGGCACCTTAATGTAAGCCCCGCCGTTGTCGATCGAATCTTGAATGTACGTGGCGCTATTCGGATCAATCGGCGCGTTGGCTGGCATCGGCGTATTCCAGTAAGAATCCGTTGTAAATGCTCTGTATGCCGAAGCGCTCGACTGTACGGGAATGATTAACGCTGAACAGAGGACGCTGGTTAACACGAGTGAAACTATTTTTTGTTTTTTCACAAATTTAACCTCCTACGGGTTCGAGTATGATTTAGGTGAAAAATCACGCTGCAAACTTTAAGGATGTCAACCTTGTGCCATAAGACAAGCCTCACCACCTGCTCATTCCGAGGCGTCACTCATGGTAGTTTATGCCGCTTACACTGTTTGCCTGGAAACGGATTTTTATAATCCTACCCTTAGCAAGTTTTTCCACCACCTCCTTTCATGCAAATAGACTTGCCATGATTCATTACAAACATTGGCGCAACCGTTCAATGGAAGCGATTGTGTACCAGGCGACTGAACGATCGTCGGGAAAACGTGGAAATTCCAGCTCCAAGTTGAGCACACCCTGGTACTGACTATTTTTCAATGCGTCTATGTATCGTTCCAACGGCAAGCTGAGCGGATCGTTCAGTGGGCAATGATTCCTGCCGATGATTCCGTGAATGTGCGTATGTACGGTTTTTGCCACGAATTCGTCGGGCGGCAGCTCGGGAATAAACCGATCCCGCGCGTCGGCCACTTCGTGCTTCATCAGTACGTTGGAATAATAATGGCCCATATCCCAAGTAATTCCGACGTTCGGATTATTCAGCTTGTTGACGATCGCAAGCACGCCTTCGCAAGTAACGCCGGGATCGATCTTCGCCCGATTGATGCGGATCAACTCGATACCGCAAGTGTACGGCACATGCTCTTGCCCGAGTAACCGAAGCCATTCGCTGTACAGTTCCACCGTCTGTGCAGACAATTGGTTGATCATCCCCGCTGCGGCGGAGATGGGATGGAACGTGATCGTCAGTCGGCCGCTCCGCCTCGAGTAAGCTTCCAGGATCGGCTGCAACGGCGGATAGATCGCTCCGATCGTGGGGCCATGGAAGTCGCCCGCGGTCGTGCCGTGCAGCGTCACGTCAAGCCCTTCCTCCCAGATCAGCTCACACATTCGCAAGCCCTGGTGTGCATCGGCCGTGCGCACCAGGTTGCGAATTTCGATGGAGGCTATTCCTTGGTCTTTCAGCTCCCGCAGCATGCTCCTCACCCCGCCGAACGATTTGAGCAGCGCGACTTCCGCAGGTCTGGCGGTTTGCTCCAGCAGCACGAGCGGGGGCATAGAAATCCCCATTTTCATCCGATAGCCTCCTCACATTCCCCATAACCTATTTTGACACATTCATATCTTACTTGCTCTTTTCCTTGGCAATCGCCTTGGCGATGTCGTCGTTCGTCTCACGGATCACGGTGTTGATGTCCTTGCCCTTATACAAATCAAACGAATGATCGACAGTCAGCTTAATCGCGGCGTCGTCGTACTCGCTTAACGGATAATAGCTCTGGTTCAATTTGTAGACGGCGGACAAATTCTTGCCTTTCGCATACGGCAAATCTGCAGCGTACAATTTTTTGACATCAAGCGTGGACAGGGCGGTCACTTTACCGACCCGGTTCAGCTTCGTCTGCACTTCGTCGGACATGACGGTCTCAATGACCTGGAACGCTTGATCTTTGTACTTGCTTTGAGACGAAATAAGAATCGGCTGGCCTCCGGCCATCCCGAAGGAGCCTTTGGTTTGCGGATATTGCGGATAAGTGGCGATATCCCAGTTCAGCTTGGCGCCTTCGAGTTTGTCGACCAAGTTCGTCGTGGCGATCATGGCCAGCTTCATGTCCTTGATGAAGGCGTCCTTGTCTCCGTTGCGCTGCGGCTTCTCCGATGCGTTGCCGGGAATTTGAATGATCTTCTGCAGCAACTCGAAAGCGGGCTTCCAGCTGTCAATCATCGGTTTGGCCGTCTTCGCGTCGACAAAGCCCAGATTGTAACCCCAGGCAAGGCGGTTGATGTTCTCCGGATCGAGTCCGAGATACTGGATGCCGTCTGCGTTACGTGTCACTTTCTTGGCTAGATCGACGACATCGTCCCACATCATATCGTCTTTCGGGTATGGTACTCCGAACTTGTCGAACAAGTCTTTGTTGTAGAATAGCGCGTTGTAATTGGACTTGTATGGAATGCCGTAAATTTCCCCTTTGTCGCTGTATTGCTTCATCATCGACATGAGGGCCGGGTCGACGCGGTTCACGTCAAAGTTGAATTTCTTGATCAACGGAGTGATGTCGGTAAACATCCCGAGATCTTTGAATTCGAACAAGTTCGTGATCGATCCGATCATCAAATCGGGAATTTTCCCCGTCGCCACTTGCTCGGCGACCGTCGGACCGCCGGATCGTTGCACATATTTGAGCGTAATGTTCGGATGTTTGGCTTTGAGCGGCTTGATGAATACGTCTTCCATGTAATCATCTTCGATTGCCGGGTTGGAATAAAGCAGAAGTTCAACAGGTTCGTTGCTCACCTGCGGGGCGCTTGGCTGCGCCGCGCTTTGTTGGGTTCCGCCTTGCTGCGCATTGCCATCGGTCTTTCCGCCGGACGAGGCGATCTGGCCGTTGCTGCATGCGGCAAGCAAGCCCGCCGCCAACAGACAAATCCATACCGGCTTCACCTTATTTCTCCAACTGGTCAACATGGACATTTACCCCTTCCTCATTGCAAAAGTTTCGGGGGAAGCGCTCTCTAGGGAAGCGCGGCATGATGTCTCGCGCGTCCGATGTCTCTTAAGCGCCCTCTGTACCCGGACGTACAGTTTCTTAGCAGCTCATTCCACAACGAATCCGCATTTATCTGTTCAACTTGATCAGGAACTCTCACCTCCCGCTGAAAATTTGGCGAACAACGCGCTGCCGATAATACCGGCTTCGTCGTTCCATTTCGCCGTATGAATGGGAACTTGCTCCCGATGAACGTTGGGGAGAAGTCCTTCGAGCCTGCGTTTCACCGGGCCCAGCAGCCGCTCCCCGGCCAGCGCCGCCCCTCCGCCGACGATGACGGCTTCGGGACCGAGCACCGTAATATTGAAAGCAAGCGCCTTAGCCAAATATTCGCCGACCGTCTCCATCGTTTCGATCGCTACGGCGTCGCCTTGATCGTACGCCCATGACACAGCGGCAGCGGTCAACTTGTCGAGGTCGGGAAAAGCTTGCTGCAGAATGCTGTTTCGTCCGCTCTGAATCGTCTCGCGTGCATAGCGGGCAATGCCAGGCGCGGAGACGAGCGTCTCAAGGCAGCCGGTTTTGCCGCAATTGCAACGGTGGGTGAGCCCGTCCATGGCGACGTGGCCGATCTCGCCGGCGGAGAAGGTTCGACCGTAATGCAAGCGGCCGTCCGCGACGAACGCCGAGGCGATGCCGGTGCCGACAGTTACCCCGAGCACGTACCGATAAGCCGCGCCTGCGCCTTTCATCGCTTCGCCATAAACGTACATGCGAACATCGTTGTCGATATAAACGGGGCGGCCGAGTTGCTCTCGCAGCAGTGCGGCGACCGGCACATTCTTCCAGCCGAGGTTGGCGGAGCTGACGCTGACGCCCATCTCGGGGTTGACCCGTCCGGGCGTCCCCATGCCGACGGCGAGCACTTCGCGAGAATCGATCCCTTGCTCGCTCATCAGTTCCTTCGCTGTCCCCGCGATCCGGCGAATAATGTCTTCGTGGCCGCGATCCGCTTCGGTCGGCCGCTTTGCCTGGCGCAGCACGTTACCCTCCGCGTCCAGCAGACCGCAAACGATATTCGTACCGCCCAGATCGATCCCAATCAAATAGTTCAATACATGTGCACCTCGCAAAACTACCTACTCTTTCCCGTTGTCGGCGCCCGCCGCCTCCGAGGAGAACAACGCGCTTCTTGCATCCGCATCTCCGCCGAACTTGCTCCATGCCTTCATGAAGCTGTCGATATAAGAAGGATCGTTGAACACTTCCGTCAGCTTCCTGCCGAAATTCCCCGGGACGGCAATCGCATGCTCGCATTCGCGGATGAACTTCTCGCCGCGCTCGCGCGGAGTCGCATCGACTTCATCCATCAGATGAAACTGCGTGTTGCCGTACATCCCGGCTTTGCTGATCGCCCGACCCTTGCCTTTGATCGCCACGAACGAGTCCCCTTCAACCATCCCGGCCGGCGCATGGCGCCGCTCGAACTCGACCGCCTGACGCTTCAACCGCTCAAAGTCCGCTTGCGGCAGCTCCGGCGAACCGACGAGATTGCGCGTCTCACCAGGATCGTTCACCATATCGAACAATTCCTCGGTGCCGTGATCGTAGTAGTAAATATACTTGTACCGATGATCGCGATTCATCACCCAGCGGCTGTCGCCTCTGTCGTAACAGCTGAACTGATGGTCGCGGCTGCGCGTCGGCTGTTCGGCGAAGACAGAGTCCCCTTCCAACTTGTACTTGCTCTTCGGATACGAAAGCTCGCACACGTCCAGGCACGTCGGGAAAATATCGATCAGATCGACGAACCGATCCGACTTCGTCCCTCTTCCGGACTTCTCCGGATACCGCACGATGAACGGCACATGCGCCGAGCCTTCGTACGGCAACGATTTTTGGTGCATTCCCCGGTCATAGAGCATTTCGCCATGATCCGAAGTGAAAATAATCAACGTATTCTCAATTTTTCCGGTTTGCTCCAAGTAATCGAGAATCGTTCCGATATGATGATCCACATGAGTCACGCACGAATAATACGCTTCCTGGGCGCTGCGAATTTTCTCGGGCGAGTCGTTGTCGCCGTGCCATTCGCTCACGTCTGAATTGAACGGATAGGCGCGCGCCTTCGGGATCGGATTCGGGATGTCCCGACTTTTGTACTGCCCTCGAAATTCCGGCGGTGTCGCCCATGGCGGATGCGGATGAATCCACGAGCTGAACAGGAAGAACGGCTCGTCCCCGTTGTGCTTCAGCCACTCGACGGAACGTTCGGCCACCCAGCGATTCGGATGGTGCGCCTCGTCCATTTGCGAAGTTTGCTGCGTATAGTACAGGTTGGCCCGCACTCCGTGAATATTTTGAATATCCCCCAACCCTTCTTCTTTCAAAAAGGACGCGTACTGATCATCCTGCCGCCTGTGCGGAATTTCTTCCATCTGAATCAGTTCGCTGTATCCGTGATGCATGCGCTGAGGCCGAAAATGCATCTTGCCGATCGCAGCGGTTCGATAACCGTTCTCTGAAAACACGCGGGCCACCGTCGGGATCGCATAGTCTTTGATCGACTGGTTCCCTTGATTCGAATAATAGCCGTGATCGTTCGCCCGCAGGCCTGTCAACAAATCATGCCGCGCCGCCATACAGACCGGGTTCGACGTGTACGCATTCGTAAAGATGCAACCGTCGGCCGCCAGTCGGTCAAGATTCGGGGTAATCATGTGCCCGTAGCCGGCGGCATGAATCGTATCGTAACGCTGCTGGTCAGTGAACAAGATCAGAACGTTCGGCCTGTCCATTGTGTTCCCCGTTGCCGCCATTACGCTCTTCCTGCCTTTACATCCTCAATGTAAGCGTCCAGATCGATCGTATCGCCCGTAACCCGGGAATGCTCGGCAGCGAAAGCGATCATATGGCTGCGTGCAGACTCTTGAGCCGACGTCTTGCCGATGCGGTCGCCCCGGTTCACCTGAGCAACGAAGTCGCGCATGATTAAGAAGTCGCTGCCGCTATGGCCGCCTTCATACTGCTCGGGGTAAATCACCATTTGTTTGCCGCTGAACAAGTTGATCTCCAACTCGTTTTGGCTGCGCGAGCCGCGGATTTCGCCTTTCGTCCCCATAATTTTGAACGTCCGCTTCTCTTTGCCGGTAAAGCCCGACATCGTGAACGACACGGTTGCTTCGTTCTCGAACAGCAAGTTGACGACTTGATGATCGACGACATTGTTGTCGCAATGCCAGACGCAACGGCCGTACGGTCCTTCCTTGAGCGCCTTCATCCGCGCTTCCAGCGTGTTCTCGATGCTGACCGCGTTGTACCAGCCGCCTTTGCGCTCATGGTAATACAGCTTGATCGCGGAGAACGGGCAGTCTGTCTCGATTGCGCATTCCGTACATCTCGTCCCCGCTCCTTCAGGAGCTTGATCCGCCTTGAAGTGGGTCAAACTGCCGAACGAGGACACCTTCGTACACTTGGAGCCGACCAGCCATTGCAGCATATCCATGTCGTGACAGCTCTTCTGCAAAATCATCGAGCTCGACTCGTCGGAATTGCGCCATTTGCCGCGCACGAAGCTCGACACATAGTGCTCGGCCCCGACGTTCTCGGACCATTGAATCGTCATGACGTCGCCGATCACTTTCGAGTCGATCAACCGCTTGAGTTCCTGGGTCAAAGAGCCGTACCGCATGCTGTGGCAAACCGCCAAAATCGCGTTCTTTTCTTTCGCTTTGTCGGCGATTTTGACCGATTCCAACGGATCGTGCGACATCGGCTTCTCCAGCAAGATGTGATACCCTTTGTCCAACGCCAACATCGTCGGCCCGAAATGCTGGCGATCCATTGTGCAGATGAACAGCACGTCGCACAGCTTGGGGCCCGCCAACAGCTCCTCGCCTGTCTTGAATTGCATATGTTCGGGGATATTGTGCGCCTTGGCGAACCGCTTCCTCCTACCCTCGTCCAACTCTGCGATCGCGATAATTTGAATTTCGTGCGGGCGCTTCAGCGCATACGAACTGTAGATTGTCCCTCTGTTTCCGGCACCGATGACTGCTGCTTGCAACATGGTAACCCTCTCCTTTTTTATAAATAATAGTAGTTAGTTCCTGGGGTCCTGCAAAGTACCTGAATCCGCTTCGAAAGCGAAGCTTCACTTTGGGGAGTATTGTTAAGCTCCGGATACACGCGGCATTGGGATGGATTCCTTTCCCAGTTCGGCCCAGGCGTATTTGAGCAGCAGCTCCGCCTTCAGTCCCGCGTATTCCGTGTCGTTCCACAAATTGTTCCATTCGTTGGGATCGTTCTTCAGATCGAATAATTCCCCGTAGGATTCGTTGTAATAGACGGTCAGCTTATAACGTTCGTCGACATACGTCTTCAGATGAATCGTTGTCGGTTCGTGATGGTTTTCGCATAAAATGTGCTCGCGCACCGAGTTTTTACCACCGGTCCATACAACGCTTTGGTCGATGCCGGTCATGTGGTGCGGGACCGACTGGTCCGTCATGGCGAGGAACGTGGGGGCGAGATCGACGAGCGATTGCAGCGAATCGGATACTTGCCCCGCTGCGATGCGGCCGGGATAACGTACGATCATTGGCACTCGGATGACGTCTTCGTAATGGAACGGGCCTTTGGCGATCAGGCCGTGCTGGCCGAAGAAATGCCCGTGATCCGATGTGAACACAACGAGCGTGTTGTCCGCCAATCCCAATTCGTCGAGCTTGTCGAGAATGCGGCCGATGTACTTATCCATCAGGCTGATCATCCCGTAGTAGACGGCCATGTCCTTCTTCATCTTGTCACGGTCTCGGACATGAGTGCGAAATCCGTGGCAAGTGAATCCGCTTTCCTCGTAGGCAGAGAAATCGGGATCCTTCTGCCTGGCTAAACGGAAGTGAGGCGGGTTAGCCTCATGTTCGCCTGTTTGCTCTTCCGGAAGCGTAATCGATTCCGGGTCGTACATCGTATCCCATGGCTCGGGCGCCAAGTACTTCGGATGGGGATCGAAGAAGCTCGCCCACAGGAAGAAGTTGTCCCCGTCAGTCTGATATTGCTCAAGCAAGGCGTTCGTCCGCTCGGCAATCCATGTATCGTAATGGAACTGTTCAGGAATACCCCAGGCATGCTCTGCTCTCTTGTCCATTGTGCCGGTCGGCGGCGTGAAGTAGTCGCACCAATTGCTGCAGCCCTTCTCTTCCAACCAGATCGCGTAATGTTGGCCGACGAGCGATTCGTTCGTATGGTTGCGAGTCAATTCCACATGTTCAAAGCCGTAAAAAGGTTGTTTGAAGTTGCGCCAAAACTCCAAGTCCTGTAACAGCGGACGCGATTCGATCGACGGGTATTGCTCCGTGGACACGGTCGGCTGAAAATGCGCCTTGCCGACAAGCGCCGTCCTATACCCTGCTTGCATGAAGTCTTCCCCGACCGTATGCACGTCCTCCATCAGCTTCGTACCTAGCGTCCAAGCTCCGTGCTGGCTCGGGTACAATCCGGTGATGATTGACGCTCTCGTCGGTGTGCAAGTCGGGTTCGGGCAATAGGCACGGTTGAACAGCGTTCCTTCCCTTGCAAGCCGGTCGAGATTCGGCGTATGAATCTGTTCATTGAAGGCGCCGATTGTGTTCCAATGCTGCTGATCGCTGGTAATGAGCAAGATGTTTGTTTTCTCCATGGACTCCCCCCGATGAAAGGTGCTTAGATTTATGATAAACTTAAAATGCTCAAGCGTATCTTAATAGTCTGCTTAAATTGGGGACATTCTTGCTTTTTTAAACGCAAACATCAGGAGGGTTGAAGACGCATGAATCCCAACCATTTCACCCGGGCGTATACGCATTCCCCAAGCGAAATCGCGAAAAATTTACCATTCTACGTCCACCGCGCGGGCTGGAAAGCTCAGAAGCCCGGCTTTGTAAACACGAGAAAAGAGAATGAATTTTACGATTACCAGTTGCAATATATCGTCAAGGGAACGTGCCACTTGGACTGGAACGGCACGACTTATCATATGAAGCCGGGAGAAATGTTTTTTATCGACTTGTCGAAGGAGCATAGCTACAGCTCCGACAAGCTTCATCCGAGCGAGGTCATCTGGATCCATTTCGGCGGCGCCCAAGCACAAACGTACTATCAGCTTGTGGAAGGGCTCGGACCGATCTTCCAATCGGACAATCCGCAGACGATGGGACGAATGTTTCGCGAGCTCGTCTATTTGTTCAACGAACGTCCGCTTTGCTTGGACTTATACGTCAGCGGGCTGATTACGTCGATTTTGACGAATTTGGCAGTGTACGCGCTGCAAGGCGGTTCATCGCATCCGGATGCGGGGGCGGTCTACACCGATAAAATCAACAATGCGATCGCCTTTATGGAGAAGGAATATCAATCAAATTTGCGGATTGAGGATATCGCCAAGGCTGCGCTTCTCAGCCCGTATCATTTTTCGCGGATTTTCAAGCAGTCGACGGGGTTTACGATCAAGGAGTATTTGATCAAGTTTCGGCTGACGCAGGCGAAATATTTGCTGGCCAATACGGATTTGTCACAAACAGAGATTGCCGCACAAGTCGGGTTTACCGATCAAAGTTATCTCGGACGGGTATTCCGCAAGTATGAGAAGACCACTCCGCTCCAATACCGGCGGCACGTCGCCGATCGGTTGTAAGGGCTAGATGGTGCGTGCGGGGGAAACAATTTGATAATTTTATATAGATTTTCTTTCTAAAAATTGCCCATCAAAACTAATGATACACACATCGCTCGATCGGGATCTGTTTACGGCATTTTGGTCGTTAAGTGGCATTTTTTCTTAGAGTGAGTACGATATAACGGTATTTTGACCGTTTAGTGCCTCGTTTGCTCGGAGTGGAAACGGGTTAACGGCATTTTGACCGTTAAGCACCTCGTTTGCTCGGTGCGGAAACGGGTTAACGGCATTTTGACCGTTAAGTGCCTCGTTTGCTCGAAGCGGAAACGGGTTAACGGCATTTTTGCTGCTATGTGTTACGTTTGTTAGGGTTGAGTCGACCTTGATGTTAAACTTGAGTTCATCACAACCGGCAAAGTACAGCGGAGAGCCATGGAGATAAGGCCAATTCCAATCTTAAAGGACTACAGGATGAGGCATCCGCGTGGTTTAAGGCCAAATTCGACCTTAGAGTGCCGCGGTAGAGCTAGACTTAAACTTCAAGTCATCCCAAACATAGCACAAAGCCCGCTTCCAAATAGAGGAGCGGGCTTTGTGGCACTATACAAGTTTACAGATACTCGTTCTCGTGGCGGGCTTTCAGGCGAACCCAGCGGCGGTCGACTTCTTCGTCGAACGATTTGAGCATCTCTGCGTATTCGGGCTTAACCATATGACGCGTTTTGCCCATCATCTTCAACCAATCGCCGAGCGGAATCCGCTTGTTCTTGTCTTCCGGATTGTAGGTGATCGTCGTCACACCGTTCTCGATCTCGTACAGCGGGAAGAAGCAGGAATCCACTGCCGCACCGATAATCGACGAACCGTCCTTGTCCTCGGACAGCCAGTTGAGCGGGCAAGTGATCAAGATTTTCCCATACACCATACCGTGATGTTGGGCGTACCATTGAGCCTTGGCTGCTTTCTTGACCAAGTCTTGCGCGTTAGCTTCCGATCCGGTGAATACATAAGGAATATTCGTAGCGGCCATAATTTGCGCCGTGTCTTTATGATGGAACATCTTGCCGCCTTGGTGCTTGCCTACGTTCGAAGTCGACGTGCGATGCCCAAGCGGTGTCGAGTAGGACAATTGGGCTCCGGTGTTCATGTAGCCTTCATTCTCGTACTCAAGGATGATCATCTTGTGATTGCGCAGCGCTGCGCCGATGGCCGGCCCCATGCCGATGTCCATCCCGCCGTCGCCGGTAATCATGACGAACGTGAAGTCGTCCTTCAAATTATATTTATCCAGTTCGCCGCGGCGCTTGCGCTCCCAGAACATCTCGACAACCCCGGACAGCGTTGCCGCGCCGTTTTGGAACAAGTTGTGGATGTAGGTCGCTTTGTGCGCCGAATACGGGTAACCGGTCGTAACGACCATCGCGCAGCCCGTGTGGAACAGCGAGACGATGTCCCCTTCAATGCCTTTGAAGAACAGTTCCAAGCCGGAGAAAATTCCGCAGCCCGGACAAGCGCCGTGCCCCGGAGCGATCCGTTTCGGCTTCTTGGTCAAGGCGCGCAGAGGCGGCATCTTGACATTTAGCTTGCCGGTATTCTCGTCTTGGGTCACGGTGATGAGGCCGGTGTTGACTTCTTCGTATTTCAACGGATTAACGACACGCTGGGGAGCTTTGCCGCTTGCCCCTTTCGTGTGGCCGTAATAGTCGAACGGAACTTCGACGCTGCCCTTGGCAACGGCATCGATCGCCAATTGGAACAGCGCGTGGCCGTCCTCGGCGTAAAAGTCTTTGCCGCCCAAGCCGTAAACCCGGCTGATAACCATCGTATCATGGTTCCCGTGAGTAAATAGTGCGGCTTTGATCTCGTTCGTCATGTTGCCGCCGTATCCGCCATAGGAATCTGCGCGGTCGCCGATCGTCACGGCTTTAATATTTTTCAACGCCTCGACAATTTGCTTCTGCGGGAACGGACGAATCATGTTGGGAGCGATCGATCCCGCCTTGATCCCTTTCTCACGCAATTGGTCAACGACGTCCTTGATGATTTCTGAAGAAGAGTTCATCAGGAATACCGCCACTTCGGCATCTTCCATCCGGTATAGATCGAGAATCGGATAATCGCGGCCGGTCAACTCGAAATATTCCTTGCGGATGCGGTCGAAAACTTGCTCCGCATTGTACATCGCCACCGATTGCTGATAGCAGTTGTTGATATAGTCCGGTTCGTTCATATACGGTCCGACGGTAATCGGATTGTTGCGGTCAAGCACATCCGGGTACCCTTCCGGCGGATTCGCTCCGACAAACTTCAACACATCGGCGCGATGTGCGAACGTCTGGACACGGCGCTTCTGGTGCGACGTGAAATAACCGTCGAACGAAACGATGACGGGCAAGCGCACTTCCGGATCTTCAGCCAGCTTGATGGCCATAATATTCATATCATAGACCGCTTGAGGATCACGGCACATAAGAATAGGCCAACCGGTGTTCAGGGCAAAGTATAAATCGGAATGGTCGCCATGGATGTTCAGCGGACCGGAAACCGAACGGCAGACAAGGTTCAGTACCATCGGGAACCGCGTCCCGGACTGTACCGGCATCTGCTCGATCATGTACAAATAACCGTTGGCACTCGTCGCGTTGAATACGCGGCCGCCGGCAGTCGAAGCTCCGTAACATACACCGGCCGAACCATGTTCGCCGTCCGCGGGGATCAGGACGATGTCGTGCTGCCCGCTTGTCTTCATCAAATCGAGAAACTGAGCCACTTCCGTCGAGGGCGAAATCGGAAAATAACCCATAATATGATAATTGATCTGGTGCGCGGCATAAGCGGCCATCTCGTTGCCGGACTCATAAACCATCCGCTGTTCCACTGTGCCAGACCCGATTTCCCTGCTGATTTCAATCGCCACTAAGATTCACGCCTTTCTTTCATAATGGGAATCCAAATTAAGAATTAACCGCCAGATTGAAACGGTGCGGGGTGCGGTGCTCTTCGTGATACCCGTCGGTCTCTCTCTCGCTCGAGAGCGCATCGGTCGGGCAAGCTACAACGCATTTCAAGCAGCCTTTGCAATATTGGTAATCGATCCCTTGCAGGAACATCTGCGGCTTCCCGCGCTTGTCGGGCTGCTCATCCCATACAAAACAAAAGTCCGGACATACGTTGTCGCAGTTGGCGCAATGGATGCATGAATCTTCGTGGAAGTGCGGCATCATCCCGGCGCGCGAGATACTCAAATCTTTCAGAATGCTGTTGCCCGGGTTCGTAATCGTTCCGCCCATCGGCTGCGTATCATAACCAAGGGTTGGAGCATCCAAGCGCTTGAATTCCTTCAAGGAAACACCTTCAGGCAAGGCGAACGTCTGGAACTTCACTTCCTGATAGCCGCGTTCGAACGTGCGTAATGCCGGATCGACCGCCTGCGGATACTTCTTCTCCAGTGACTTGCGGATGACGTCCTTCATTGTCTGAGGGTCAAGGAAATCGCACAGCCGGAATAAAGCGCCAAGCATCGCCATATTGACGCGGTTTTCCTCTTCAAGCGAAATACCGATCGCGTCGATCACGGCAATCGTACCGCCGGTCATCTTCAACTTGTCCTTCAGCTCTTCGGGGGACTTGGTGGAATTCACCAGCACAAGGCTGTCCTCGTAAATTCCGCTGACGACGTTAATAGTCTTGGACAGCGCTTCATGGAATATCCCTACGACATGGGGGCGCTCGACCGGTGTCGTGTCACGAATATTCGTATTAATATCACAGAAGCGAATGTGCGCTTTGACCGGAGAACCTTTCTTCTCCGAACCGTAGGAGGAAAAACTGACGCCATTGAACCCGGCCCCTACGACGCCCGCCTCGGCCAACATCTTGCCGGCCAGATTGGCGCCCAGTCCGCCGATCGATTCCAGGCGAATTTCGAAAAAGCCAAGCTCATTCTGTTTAGGTAATCTTGCCATTCTACTCATTCTCCTTCCGCCAACCTGCACTATCCTACTAATTATAACAGCTTCGTTTAACAGCAGCAACAGTTTTGTTCGCGCCCGGCTCCGCTCATCCGAACCACGTATTTCCTGCAATAAAAAGATGTATAACAGCATAGAGAATATTATATAACAGCTTATGAATATCCTACCTGTTTGTGACCTGATGACCCCAAAATATGAGTCCGGCAAGCAACAAAATGAACAATCCGACCAAGATGTGATAGAAACGCCGGGTCCAGACTCCTTTCTCCGATGGATGGATGACCTTACGGGGCGGAAGCCGACGCGCCTCCGGTGAATCTTCTTCTGTCAGCATGACGACTCCCTCCGATAACGAATGATGCAGCCCATCACAAAATCTACAAGAAAATGCGCAATCACCGGAGTCCATAACGTGCCTGTCCGAATATACACCCATCCTAGCCCGTAACTGATGCAGAAGACAAGTCCGGTCATCAGCCAGTGACGCAAATAGCGGATGTGGATCGCGGCGAACAAGACGCTCGTCCAGTAAGCTCCCCAAGCGTGCTGAATGGCGCCGCGAAACAGCAATTCTTCACAGAATGCGACACCAAACGACATCAGAGCAATCTGCCACAGACTGCGGGTGGAGAACAACAACCGATTGATCCCTCCGTCGTCTGTCACTTCCTCCGGTACAAATCGGCTGACCGCCAAATCAACCAACAAAATCGCGCCGGCCAAGGCGACAGCCCACCCCCATACACCGACACCGGCGCTCCAAGCAAACATCCCGTGAAGCGGATTGGAGCGCTGAATGAGGAAGATCACGCCGGCCAACACGAGTACAATGAGTTGTGTCAGCATCAAATTCAGCAGCACTGTCGATTCATTCAACTGACGAAAATCGATTTTCTTCATCACGTTTCCTTTCGTGTATTCCATTTTCACCAAGAATCTCCTATACTATCTCCTATACCGCATTTAGATTAGAAGGAGCACTTCCATGGAAAAACGTCTTTCCCGCTCGGATTATTTGTTCGCCTTGCTGTTTATCTTCATGCTGATCTTCATTATCGCAGCATTCTTCTATGGAATGAGCAAAGGTGAAGCAAGGGTTCGGGCGGCTTACGAAGAACAACAGAACAAGAAGAAAGAGCAGGAGCAATTGCTTCCGGCTTATAATCAACAGTATCTCGTGTCCTTTTACCATACAATTTTTGCGCCGTTTATAGATTTTGAGAAAAAATGGTTCGAATTGCAAGACAATCTCGAATTTCAAACCGGATCCATCGACCCTGCCGATTCTTTGAAACAATTGAGCGGCATCGCTTCGCACAGCTATGATGCCCTCGCTCCGATGACAATGCCTGCTTCGTCTCCGCTGCTGCAGGATGCGCGGCAACAGTACATGAACAGTTTAAACCTGTTTGCCGAAACGTTCAACCGGTTTCGCAGCAACGCCAACTCAGTCAAGGGAGCCGAGCTGTTGAAGCAACTTGAGGCCGACGAGCAATACCAGAAAGCAAAACAAGCGGCGCTTGCGGCGCAATCAGACTATTACGAGGCGATGGAGCTTTGGTATAAGAGCGACGATTTTACTTTCGAGACGCTAACCCATAACGAAGATTCCCCGATTGGCCTGAAAGATTGGAGCACGCGGAATTTGTTGGCCAAAGACGGGTATATCGCATCCTATATGGAGCAGACGGGAATTTTCAAACCGTATATGCCTCAGGATTTGGCCGCGCGCATCGATGAAGCGATCATTACAGGACGGGCCGCCCAGTTGAATATCACGACCGTGAAGCAACTGATCGACCTGTTTGTGACAACCAATGCGATTCGACCGGGAGATTTTTTGAAAATGAAAGAGAAGTTCTACTCCCGCGAGCCGCTGCCGCAGCTGCCATTCTTCCTGGCCGAACGTTGATAGAGCTTGCCCAATGAGGCAAGTTTCTTTACGTCTCAGTAAGTTATCCTCCGCTGATTGTTCGACGTCGTAACAAACGGATTTCGTCAAAAGTCATGTGATTAGCCCATTTGTCCACGATTTGTTCAATGTTTCGCCCGTTGCAATCCCCTTCGTAGTTGCTATAATAAGAAAGAATTGCAAGTACCATACTATGAATTGAACCGAAACAAGGAGGCTTAATCATGTCCAACCTGGTAGTCGACGCTCTCATCGAAATTCCGACAGGGAGCCAGAACAAATATGAGTTTGACAAAGAAAAAGGCGCATTCATCCTAGACCGTGTACTTTTCTCGCCGATGCATTATCCGACGGAATACGGCTACTTGGAGAACACGTTGGCGCTTGACGGAGATCCGCTGGACATTCTCGTACTGGCGTCCTTCCCGACGTTCCCCGGCTGCGTGATTGAAGCCCGTGTCATCGGCGTGCTGATTATGTCCGACGACAAAGGCCAAGATGAGAAGCTGTTGGCGGTTCCGACCAAGGATCCTCGGTTTAAGGAAGTGACCGCATTAGAGCACGTTCCGTCTCATAAGCTGAAGGAAATCGCGCACTTTTTCCAAGTTTACAAAGATCTGGAGAATAAGAAAACGGTCATCGAAGGTTGGAAAGACGCGGATTTCGCCAAGCAATTGTATGAGGAATGCGTGAACCGTTACAAAGAGCAATAAAACCGGATGCTTAGGAATTTCCACTTTTGTCTTTATCGGAGGGTTTGGAAAGATGTACAAAGTATTGATTTCTGACGCGATCAGCGATATGGGGATTCAGCAGCTGACCGACGCCGAGGATGTGATCGTCGAGAAGAAGGTCGGCTTGTCCGAGGACGAACTGGCTTCGATCATCGGCGGATATGACGCTTTGATGGTGCGCAGCCAGACCAAGGTGACGAAGAAGATTATGGCGGCGGCGAAAAATTTGAAGGTAATCGGCCGGGCCGGCGTCGGCGTGGACAACATCGATATTGATGAAGCGACACAGCGCGGCATCGTAGTTATTAATGCGCCTGACGGCAATACGATCACGACGTGCGAGTTGACGTTCGCGATGATCATGGCGGTTGCACGGATGATTCCGCAGGCGTACAAGAAGACGGTCGGCGGCGAATGGGACCGCAAGTTCGTCGGCGTCGAGCTGCGCAACAAGGTGCTTGGCATCATCGGCATGGGCCGTATCGGCAGCGAGGTGGCCAAACGAGCAAAAGTGTTCGGAATGGACATTATCGGTTACGATCCGTTCTTGAGCGAAGATCGCGCCGAGAAGATGGGCGTGAAGCTGGCCAGCGTGAACGAAATTGCCGCCAAGGCGGATTTCATCACGGTGCACACCCCGCTCACCAAGGAAACTCGACATCTGCTGTCCAAGCCGCAGTTCGATCTGATGCGTAAAGGCGTTCGAATCGTCAACTGTGCACGCGGCGGAATTATCGACGAGAAGGCGCTGGTCGACGCGATCGATGCAGGAATCGTGGCGGGCGCGGCGTTTGACGTATTTGAGGAAGAGCCCCCGGCTCCGGATCACCCGTTCCTGCACAACCCGAACATTATCGTTACTCCTCACCTCGGTGCATCAACGATTGAGGCGCAGGAGAACGTGGCGATCGATGTTTCGGAGGAAGTTCTGCACATTCTGCGCAATGAGCCGTTCAAGAATGCAGTCAATACGCCTCCGGTGCCGCCGGATGTGCTGAACAGGCTGCAGCCGTATTTCGGCTTAGGCGAAAGTCTCGGACGCTGCATCGGTCAAGTGACGAACGGAGCGATTCGAGAGATCGTCGTCAGCTACTCCGGCGATTTGGCCGAGGTCGATACGACTCTGCTGACGCGCTATATCGTCAAAGGGGTGCTCGGGCATCAGTTGGACTTCGTGAACGTTGTCAATGCGATGCACTTGGCCAAGACGCGCGACGTCAACATCGTGACGCAGAACTCGACGGAATCGGGCAGCTTCACGAACCTCGTTGCCGTCACCGTCAAGACGAAGACCGAGGAGAAACGGATGGCGGGCACACTTCTGGCCGGATTCGGCGAACGCCTTGTGCAGATTGACCAGTATCCGGTAGACGTCGCTCCAGAGGGCAACTTGATGCTCATCTCGCACAACGACAAGCCGGGTATTATCGGGCGAGTCGGCACCTTGCTCGGCAACAACGACGTGAATATCGCCACCATGCAAGTTGGACGCAAAGTCGTCGGCGGAGCGGCAATCATGGTGCTCACCACCGATAAGCCGGCGCCCGAAGATGTGTTGAACCAGTTAGTCGAATTGCCGGAAATTATGAACGTGCACTCGGTATCATTGTAAAACTGGATCGTATAGTGAAAGACCGTCCATCGTGAACTGCACCCCGTCAAGTAGACAGTACAAAAAATAGAAATTAGCTAAGCGGCCTTCGTTCTGAATTCCATGGGACTTAGGCCGTTTAGTTTTGCTTGTAATCGTTCGTAATTGTAAAAATGAATGTAGTCCTCAACGTCTTGTTTGAGTTGTTCAAATGTACGGTAGGTATGCAAGTAATACTTCTCGCACTTCAACGTTCCCCAAAAGGATTCCATGGGCCCGTTATCGATACATCGGCCAACTCGGGACATGCTCTGCGTTATTGCAGCTTCATCCAACATCTGCTTAAAGTACAAGGAAGTGTACTGGTAGCCACGATCACTGTGGAGCATTGGCTTTCTTCCAGTTGCCGCTTCCAGTGCCAATTTTAACGTCTTTAAGACGAGAGGATTGTTATTGGAATGCCCCAATACGTAGGAGACAACCGATTTATCATGGAGGTCGAGAATAGCGCTTAAATAAGCCTT